>SAAC01000055.1 GCA_009929605.1 Negativicutes bacterium | reverse complement strand
TAAAAATACAAAACAAGGGACTATAAAGCCTAAATCTAGCACATCAATTACTAATAGTAGTGCAGTTAAACAAGGAACAACACCTAATATTCGAGTATTGTTAGGGAGTAGAAAATCTCCTGCTACTATTAAATCTGGTACGAACATGACTGTATTTAAAGGTGATGATCAAAAGGTATCTGTAATTGTAGCAGGTTCTACGGGTAAATTATCTGTTAGTGGCAATACGATTTACGTGAATGGTAAAGCTATCGGTCCTAATGTATTAATTAAGCCACAGAATCCTAAGGAGTCCTTCTATTTAGGGGATAAGCAATATCGTGGTGGACTTCGCGTATTTGCTGTGGGGCGTTCTAGTACGATGACATTGGTAAATGCCATACCATTAGAGGACTACCTTTATGGTGTTGTACCACAAGAGGTTATCCCTAGCTGGCCAGCGGCAGCCCTTGAGGCACAAGCTGTAGCCGCACGTACGTATGCATTGTACACGATGGAAACAAATAAAAATAAAGACTATGATGTTAAGCCGAGCACGGATTATCAAATGTATGCTGGCCGTGCTGGAGAGCATAATGCCACAACAGTGGCCGTTGATAAAACAAAAGGTATGGTTATGTTCTATAATCAAAAACCAATTAATGCATTATTCCATTCAGATGGTGGTGGCTATACAGAGGATAGTGTTAATGTTTGGGGAACTGCTTTACCTTACTTGAAAGGTGTTAAGGATTATAGTCAAGCCCCTTCTACACGGACCTGGACGGTGACGACTACACGTCAAGCTATGGAGGCGAATCTTCGTGCCGCTGGTAAAGGTGTGGGCACTCTAAAAAGTATCCAATTGACACCATTAAAAGCGCAACCTATGGAAACGGCAGATCGTGGCGTTTCGGGCCGTGTTAAATCAGCGACCTTTATTGGCAGTGATGGAAAAGTTACGGTAGATGGAGATGCTTTGCGCTCTATCTTTGGTCTAAAATCTACGTTATTTGATTTTTATGTGAATCATAATCCAAATGGCAAGGATAGTGCAAAACCATATCATACATTTACTAACAAAAATGATACTGTGTATATCTTAGGCCATGGTTGGGGCCATGGTTTGGGACTTTCACAATGGGGAGCCGCAGAAATGGCCAAACAAAATGGCGACAAGGATCAGGAGTATTACAAAAAAATTCTGACCCATTATTATAGCGGTATCAATATTAATAAAATGTATTAATCGCATAGATTCACAGATAATGCCTGATTTCAATGGTAGGCATTATGCATTCGTTTATGATTTGAAATAGAGAATGCTGAATTAACTATGCACTAAGGAATAGATGATGAAAGTTACAGATTTTGATTACCATTTGCCAGAGGAACTCATTGCGCAACATCCTGTGGAACCGCGTGATACCTCTCGGTTGCTAACATTAGATAAGATAACTGGCGAGGTGGTACACAAAGCCCATTTTTATGAACTTTTGGAAGAACTCAATGCCGGTGATGTATTGGTGTTTAATGACACTAAGGTGATTCCTGCTCGCCTCTATGGGCAACGCGCTGAGAGCGGTGGCAAGGTTGAGGTGTTATTATTGACACCAGCTGGTGAAAGTTCTTGGGAGTGTCTGGTGAAACCAGGTAAAAAATGTCCCATTGGACAAGTTATTGTGTTTGATGAAAGATTAAAAGGCACCGTTACGGATAAAACAGATTTTGGTGGCCGTATTATTAAATTTGAGTGCACTGGCGTATTTGATGAAGTCATCCAAGAGATTGGAGAGATGCCATTACCGCCATATATTCATGAAAAATTAGAGGATAAGGACCGTTACCAAACGGTGTATGCTAAGGAAAAAGGCTCTGCAGCGGCACCAACAGCAGGGCTACATTTTACACCAGAATTACTGGAAAAAATTAAAGCCAAAGGTGTGGAGCTGGAGTTTGTTACATTGCACGTAGGACTGGGTACATTCCGTCCTGTATCGGCTGATAGTATCGAGGACCATCAAATGCATAGTGAATTCTATGTGGTTCACAAGGATACAGCTGATCGTATTAATGCAGCGAAGGCTGCAGGGCGTCGTATTGTGGCAGTGGGCACAACGTCAGTACGTACATTGGAATCAGCTAGTACTGAGGAGGGTGTATTACAGGCCACCAGTGGATGGACACAAATTTTCATCTATCCTGGATACAAATTTAAAATGGTAGATGCATTGGTGACAAATTTCCATTTGCCACAATCTACATTACTAATGCTCATTAGTGCGCTAGCAGGACGCGAACATTGTTTAGCGGCCTATGAAGAAGCGGTAAGAGAACGATATCGCTTCTTTAGTTTTGGCGATGCTATGTTTATTCGATAGGAGGGAATATGCCGAGTATTACATATGAATTACAAAAGACATGTCCCCATACGGGTGCCCGAGCTGGTTTATTGCATACCCCACATGGAACATTCCAAACGCCTATGTTCATGCCGGTAGGTACACAGGCTACCGTTAAGACGATGACACCAGAGGAATTAAAGGCTATGGGATCTCAAGTTATCTTGAGTAATACGTACCACTTATTTCTTCGTCCTGGATCTGATTTGATTGAGGAGGCTGGTGGTCTTCATAAGTTTATGAATTGGGATCAAGCTATTTTAACGGATAGTGGCGGGTTCCAAGTATTCAGTCTTGGTGATATGCGCAAAATTACAGAGGAAGGTGTTACCTTTAGATCTCATATCGATGGATCGAAACAGTTCCTTTCTCCAGAGGTAGCCACAAAAGTACAGGAACAATTAGGCTCTGATATTGCTATGGCCTTTGATGAATGCATTCCGTATCCAGCTGATTTTGATTATGCAAAACGATCTACAGCGCGTACAACTCGTTGGGCAGAGCGTTGCCAAGAAGCACGTACTAAAAATGATATTACTGGTATGTTCGGTATCGTTCAAGGTGGTATGTACAAAGATTTGCGGACCCAAAGTGCGAAAGAATTAGTAGCTATGGATTTTGAAGGCTATAGTATCGGTGGTTTATCTGTTGGTGAGCCACATGATTTGATGAATGAAATTCTTGAACATACAACACCTTTATTGCCAACGAATAAAGTTCGTTATTTGATGGGCGTTGGCACTGCGGATTGTCTCGTAGAAGGGGTAGCACGTGGTATCGATATGTTCGACTGCGTATACCCAACGCGAGTAGCTCGTAATGGGATGGCGATGACTTGGAAGGGACGTCTAAACATTCGTAATGCTAGCTTTGCAAAAGACTGGGGGCCATTAGAGGAAGGTTGTGGATGCTATGCGTGCCAAAACTATTCTCGCGCGTACATTCGTCACTTGTACAAGGCAGAAGAAATTCTTGCATTGCGCCTTGTAACATATCATAACCTCTATTTCTTGCTTGAGTTTATGCGTCAAATGCGTCAAGCCATATTAGAGGATCGTTTCCCACAATTTAGAATGGAATTTTGGGAGCACTTTAAAAAATAAAATTTGTTCTAGTCAAATAGGACGAATATGGCTATACTTAAATATGAATGACTTTTAAAATACTAAATTGGAGGATATGAACAATGGGTGATTTTGAACAAATCTTACAAACCAGCTGGCCAATACTCTTAATGATCGTTATTTTCTATTTTATGTTGTATCGTCCACAGAAGAAACAACAAAAAGAAAGAAACGAATTGTTGAGTAGCTTGAAAAAAGGCCAAAAAGTTGTCACTATCGGTGGCATCTATGGTGAAATTGTAAGCCTTACTGAAGATCATGTAATGTTACAAGTGGCTGATAAAGTGGAAATGCGCTTTGCTCGTACAGCGATTGCTAACATTGCCAATAAAAAGTAGGCCATCATATGGATACGAAGAAAGCAGTGCGTTTGGCGTGCAAAACCAAGCGCGCTGCTTTACGTGCAGAAGACTGTGAACAGTGGACTATTGCGTTAACCCGAGAAATTGTAAAGCTTTCACAGTATAAAAAAGCCCAGAAAATCATGCTGTACTTGGCGATGCCAAGAGAGGCAAACCTTGATGCGGTGATTACACAGGCCTTGCAAGATGGTAAGGATGTGTATGTGCCAGTTTGTACAGATAAAACGACGATGATTGCAGTGCGATTACACAGTTTATCTGATGTTACAACAGGTGTATTACATATAAGGATTCCTAACGAACCGTATGATATCATTAATCCTAGTGAGTTGGACCTCGTGCTAGTTCCTGGTGCTGGGTTTGATTATCGTGGTGGTCGAATGGGAATGGGGAATGGTTATTATGATCGATTCCTCTCAATATTACGTCCTGAACAATTTATTGGTGTGTGCTGGAATATGCAGATACTTTCACAGGAAATACCTATGGAGGACTATGATGTGCGTATGACACAGCTCATTACAGAGACTGGACTGTTACAATGTCAGTAGGAACCGTGCGTGATGTATTTGATACATCATTTCGTTGCGTTCGTTCCAAAGGCATAGGAAGGGAGATTTAAGTTTGAGAAGCAATGCTATTATTAAGTTTATAGTGGCCATTGGTATCATTCTAGGATTGTTTACCTATTTTATTGGT
The DNA here is from genome assembly GCA_009929605.1 of Negativicutes bacterium. Taxonomy (GTDB): domain Bacteria; phylum Bacillota; class Negativicutes; order Veillonellales; family Veillonellaceae; genus Veillonella; species Veillonella absiana. Next base: position 4,402 of record SAAC01000055.1, on the reverse strand, counting down.
GACCTTGCAGGTTCCATTAAACAAGGCCTAGATTTACAAGGTGGTACACATATCGTATTAGAAGCTGAAGATACGGCACAAGGTCAAGTGACGGATGACTCGGTAGAACGAGTTATCCAAATTTTGAGCCGTCGTATTAATGAAATGGGCTTAACAGAACCTGTGGTACAACGTGAAGGTGCAAAACGTATCATCATCGAATTACCAGGTGTAAAAGACCCTGATCAAGCCATTAAAACCATCGGTAAAACAGCGGTGCTAGAATTCAAAAATGAAGCTGGCCAAACTGTTATGAATGGTAATGATTTGAAAGATGCAAAAGAGCAATTAGCACAAAGTAAAAAACCAGAAGTTGCTATCACATTAAGTGACGAAGGGGCAAAGAAATTTGCTGATTTGACAGCTGCTAATATAGGTAAACAAATTGCCATCACATTGGATGGTCAAGTTTTAACAGCACCTGTAGTACAACAAGCCATCACAGGTGGTCAAGCAGTTATTACTGGTAGCAATTCCTTGGAAGAAGCTAAGGAATTAGCCATCTTGTTACGTTCCGGTGCATTACCTGTTAAGGTTAATGTTATGGAGGTGCGTACGGTAGGTCCAACCCTTGGTCAAGATTCCAAGGATAAATCCGTTGTTGCCTTTGGTGTAGGTATCGGTGCTATTATGGTATTCTTGTTAGTACTATATCGTTTATCTGGTTTTGTAGCGAACCTTGCACTGCTCGTGTACGTTATGATTTTATTATTAATTTTAGGTCCTCATGTATTGAATGCGACTATGACATTACCTGGTATCGCCGGGATTATTTTATCCATGGGCGTCGCGGTAGATGCGAATATCCTTATATTTGAACGGTTCAAAGAAGAGGTGTTTTCCGGTAAATCCATGCGTGTATCCATGGAATCTGGTTTCAAGCGTGCCTTCGCTACTATCTTTGATGCGAATACATCCGTTATGATTACGGCTTGTATTTTGATCGCTATGGGGTCTGGCGCGGTAAAGGGCTTTGCTATTAACTTGGCATTAGGTGTATTGGTTAGTATGTTTACTGCTATTACTATGAGCCGTTTATTACTTCGTATGTTGATTGAATGTAACTTTACAAGCCATCCATTCTGGTTTGGTGCGAATATTTCCCCATCCGTGAGTGCAGAGTCGTTTGCACCAAAAGTAAAAACTAAGGGAGGTAAACGCAAATGAGATTTGACGTAATTAAACATCATCGCTGGTGGTTTGCTATTTCCTCCGCATTTGTAATTCTTAGCTTGATTTCTATCTTTATGCGTGGCTTTAACTTTGGTATCGATTATACAGGTGGTACTATTGTTGAGGTTGAATTTGCCCAAAATGTTGAAGTTAGTCAAGTTCGTGATGTACTTAAAACATTTGATTTAGAGAGTGCACAAATTCAGTTGTCTGGTGAAAGCGCTGAAACATCTGGAAAAGATGTTATTATTCGTACTCGTAATCTTGAGTCTACTGAAAGTGCCGCTGTTGTTGATGCCTTAACAAAAACATTGGGTGAAAATACAACAAAACGTATTGAATCTGTAGGTGCTGTTATTGGTTCTGAGGTAACACAACATGCGTTGATTAACCTTTTGGTTGCATTCGGTGCATTGGCATTGTATATTTCTTACCGCTTTGAATATCGAGTAGCAGCCTCTGCATTAGCAGCTATCTTCCATGACTTAATCATGGTATTAGGGGTATTCTCCTTCTTCCAATTAGAGATTGATGCATCCTTCTTAGCAGCAATTCTAACGGTTGTAGGTTACTCCATGAATGAATCTGTGGTTATCTTTGACCGTATTCGTGAAAATACACATACACACAAACGTACAGATACATTTGCAGATTTGGCTAATGCTAGTATCCAACAAAGTTTCCATCGTAGTTTATACACATTGTCCACGGTATTGTTTGCCTGCGTATCCTTGTACGTATTCGGTGGGGATACTACGAAAAACTTTGCCCTCTGTATGATTATTGGTTTCGTTAGTGGTGCATATTCCTCTATCTGCGTGGCTACATCCTTGTGGGCTATTTGGAAGAGCCGTAATAAAAATGACGCTCGTAACCAACAAACTGCATAATCTTTTGCTAGTAGGTGAACTAGTAGCATAGGAAAAGGGACCTCTAAGAGGTCCCTTTTGCATTTTGTATGATATCAATTAGTTTCTGACAGGCCGGTGTAATATAACGATTCTTCTCGCGAATGATAGTAATCATTCGATTCAGGGTATGGCCATCCAAGTCCAATAGATGCAAGCGCCCAGTTTCTAGTTCTAGCTCTACTGACCGAGGAGATAGTAATGAATATCCTGTACCAATCGTGGTAGCAGGACGCAATATTCGCAAGGACCAGGTGGATACTTATAATGAAATTTTCATGCAGCCCGTGGAGGTTTAGGCCATATTAAGGGGGTAGATTTCAATCGATTTTTATTAGATTATTTAGAGGTAAGTCCTAAAGAAGGAAACTAATGTAATAAACGCTTGACTTCATTAATATAATTACAACACAATGCAATTAGTAGCTAATATATATTGATTTACTACTTATATGATTCCTCGATTTATGAAATTTTTATTTTGTGCTTGAACCAAACATCAGGGAAGCGTACAATAATAGCATTGTTGTAATATATAAGAGGTAATTATGAAGCAAGAGAAATTATGGTCATTTGATTTTATTAATTATGGCATGAGTAGCAGTGTGTACTATATGACGCAGTATATTCTGGTTACAGCATTGCCGATTATCATCATTTCTGAGTTAAATGGAACGGCTATTGATGCGGGGCTCGCGATGGCCTACTTTCAGGTGGGGACTATCATTTTTAGGGCTTTTGCAGGGCGATTGGTAGATAGTTTTGATAAACGTATTATTCTGTTTTTTTCTACCCTACTATTTTTTGCGATCATGGCAGCCTTTAATTTTGTATCATCCATGGATGGCATATTCTTACTCCGTGGGATTCATGGTGCGGCCTTTGCCTTGGTCACCACTATTTTACCGACATTAATCGTATTAGTACTACCAAAAGGCCGTAAGGGTGAGGGGATTAATATGTTTGCCATCTTTAGTAATGTGGCCATGGTACTTGGTCCTGCGCTAGGTCTATTTATTTTACAAGAGTTCGGTAGTCATAATTTGTATATTATGCTAACAGTTATTACTTTGTTAGCGTTAGTACAAGCTAATTTGAAACTATTACCAGCTGAATTGCCTAAACCACATGTAAAGATGAAAAAGGGCTGGGGCATCAATCAGCTTATCGAACCACGTAGTTTGCCATGGGCGGTGATGGCACTGTTCATGGGGTTTACCTATTCTAGTGTACTCGTATTTATTCCTATTGAATTAAATAGTCTTGGGGCTAGCAGTTGGGCTAGTCTATTCTTTGCATTATTTGCGGTCATGATTATAATTAGTCGCCCTATTGTGAGTAAACTCTATGAAAGCAAAGGACCCGCCTTTATTATTTATCCAGGCCTCACTATCTTTTGTTTAGGTCTAGTATTATTAGGTGTTACAAATAACCCGATACTCATCATGGTGGCAGCACCACTAGTAGGTCTTGGCTATGGGTCTGTACAACCGGCATTTCAAGCGCTAGCTGTACAAGCGGCACCTATAGAACGAGCTGGAATGGCCACGGCAACGTATTTTCTAGCCTTCGATATTAGTATTGGCCTTGGCTCTGTGTTGATGTCCTATGCGGCGAATAGTATGGGATTCCTTGATACATACAAGGTAAATGCCCTTATTGTAGTAGGAGCGTTCTTGTTATATCATTTGGTGATTAAAGATACCTATAGACAAGAGGTAGAGGAGATTCCTTTATAATGGAGAATGAGAAATTATGGTCTCCGGCCTTTTTAGGATATGGGGGAAGTAATAGCATATTTTATATGACCCAATATATGATGATCACTACATTGCCCATCATTATTACTAGTGACCTCAAGGGTAGTGCTATTGAGGAGGGTATGGCAATGACGTACTTTCAGATAGGAACCATCTATGTAGACCGATTGCGGGACGGCTCATCGATGGTGTGAATAAACGGACTATATTGATACTTTCAACATCTTTGTTTTTCTTTATCATGGGGGCATTTAATTTTGTTTCGTCTATGGGGGAAATATTTTTTCTCCGTGGCATTCATGGTATCATATTTGCGTTAGCGACGACCGTGGTGTCGACGTTAGCGGTAATCGTATTACCGAAACATCGTAAAGGTGAGGGAATTAACATGTTTGCGGTGTTCTCGAATATTGCTATGGTTCTGGGGCCAGCTATTGGTTTATTGGCACTTGATCAATATGGCACGAACACTCTCTTTATGGTAGTAACAGGTATGACCTTCTTTGCTATGATTGTGGCAAA
>SAAC01000173.1 GCA_009929605.1 Negativicutes bacterium | reverse complement strand
CACAGCCAGCACAAACTGCCCCTGCGGTACGAGCAGTAGACGCTCCTACTACATTTAGGGAGACAGAACAAGAACGAGTTGACTATAATCGGAGCAATCAGCGTAAGCAACGAGCTATTGGCAAACGAGCATTAAAAATAAGTACGATTGGTTCAAACGTAGGTTCAAACGGAGCTGGTACAAATGTCTAGTGCAGGAATCAAAGTATCAGCCAAGCAAGCTTACGAAAAATTAAAGACAAAAAGAAGTACCTATATAGACCGAGGAGTGAAGTGTGCTAAAGTAACAATTCCACATTTATTTCCTGAGGAATCAGCGAATGAGGGGACAAAGTTTAGCACACCATATCAATCCATTGGAGCTAGAGGGGTAAATAACTTAGCTAGTAAATTAATTTTAGCTCTATTCCCGCCTAATGAACACTTCTTTAGACTAGGCTTAACGCCTGAACTAAAGGCACAACTAGGTGATAACATGGATAAAGTAGCCGAGATAGACCAACGATTAATGCAGATTGAAAAGCAAATAGTAAACTATATCGAGGAAAATCAGGTTCGAGTAACCGTTCAAGAAGCAATCAAACAGTTAATCATTGCAGGCAACGCATTGATTTTCTTACCGCCTGACAAGGACGGAGCTAAACTATATGACTTGAAAAATTACACAGTAAAGCGAGATGGTTTAGGAACGGTACATACAATCGTAACCCAAGACAAACTCATTAAATCCACCCTGCCTGAAGACATACAGAGTCTAGTGCAGGACTTTAAAGAGGACGCAGAGGTCACGATTTATACTCATGTACAGCTTGTAGGTGAAAATTATGAAGCATTCCAAGAGATTGACGGTAAGATTATTCCGCAGAGTGAACAAACGTACCCTAAGGACAAATCACCGTACATTCCATTGCGAATGACTAAACAAGATGGTGAAGATTATGGACGGTCTTTTGTTGAGGAGTATCTAGGTGATTTAACATCACTAGAGAAACTTAGCAAAGCACTTGTAATTATGGCTAGTATTTCCGCAAGGGTACTCTATTTGGTAAATCCTAATGGGGTAACTCGACCGAAAAATCTACAGAATGCAGAAGATGGAGAATTCGTTAGTGGGCGTAAAGATGATGTTACAGCCTTGCAACTGGACAAATATCCTGACTTACAAGTAACAAAGACAACTTGCGACACTATCGAACAGCGTTTGTCTTTTGCTTTTCTTTTGTCTTCAGTAGTGCAACGAAACGCAGACCGAGTAACTGCCGAAGAAATTCGTACAGTCGCTAGTGAATTAGAAGACACACTAGGTGGCGTTTATTCTATTTTGTCTCAGGAGCTACAGCTACCACTGGTACGCCGTATAATGACAAAGCTAATGCAACTGGGTACTGTCGCACAACTACCTGATGGCTTCGTAGAGCCGACCATTACAACTGGTATGGAAGCACTGGGGAGAGGACACGACTTTAATAAATTTACAACTTTCATGAGTATTGTTGGTCAGCTTCCTGACGCAATGCAATATATGAAGATTGGTTCATGGGTAACAGCTATTGCTACATCATTAGGTATTGATACAACTGGCATGATTAAGACTGAAGAAGAAATTCAGCAGGAAATGCAACAGGCACAAGAGCAACAGATGATAGCACAGATGGCAGTGAAAGGAATGGGAAATAATGGAAATCCAAGCGAACTCTAATGAGAATAC
>SAAC01000172.1 GCA_009929605.1 Negativicutes bacterium | reverse complement strand
GTTGGTACGCTGTGGGCGCAGTCAGTATTGTTGGGCGGTCTATCCATACAATTGGTAGGACCCTAACCTAGCGAGGACTTCCACAGATTTATTGTTTTACTCAGGATTTTGGTCCCTACGGTGTTAAACATGTTAATATCCCCTGTGCTTTATTATAGTGGTACGCTCCACTTTGGCCAGTGATGATTCGTTAGAATCAGAACATTGCTGTTTTTCCCAGGCGTAAACCTGCTTGAATTTAGCCTTGCCACTTCAAATGACCCACTTTCATTGTATGTATTAAACGAAAGCTTCAACGAAACTTTGTCAATTCCAATTTAATCGTATAGATTCTGAATTGGCACAGTTTATTATATAATTTTGCCAGTTTATATAATAATGACTTATGTATTATTTCTCCCCATTTATCGGGATAACTTATTGCATAGCGATAATGTCTTTAGGACTTGCATTATACTGATCTAATAAGTAACACATCAGTTCGATAATTTAATTTACTCAATCATTTTCACCAACGTAGTTGATAAGACTACTGAGGGTTTGTACGCAATCGCTACGTACTCATGAACCGAAACCTAATTTACAGTTAGGCATAGGATTGGCTCCTACTCCGGATAACCTGTCATTGTTATGAACTGAACACCTCTATCCAAAATATAACAATGGGTCATAGCCACTCATTCTTTATTCATGTAATGCTAATTAAATTATCTATATCTAATCTCCTCCAGGTATACTCCCAATTGAGTATAGGTCACTAAGATAGCTTATTTTATATAGCGAGTTTGGACCCCGCTGTTGCGCTAGTCGGCCAAGATATAAAGTTAACGCTACCCCTTTGGTAACGGTTCAGCTCGTGTTTATATCCCTTCTTGATTCTGCTCCTGATTGGGCTAACGGATATATATAGACGTTAACGATACGCCTTTGCAATCTTTAGTACTTCGTAAATATCTCATTTACTTCTCACCGTCTTTTACTATAGATATCTCCAATCGGTTCTCATATCTAGAGTAGGCTATGTTGCTCGGTACCAGCCTTTGCCAATCGACTTTTACTACGTTATTGACTATTATTATATACTGTAAACACTCACCGTTCGAGCTACCTGTTTTAGCAGGTCTTTACATTCTATAATTATGTTAAATTACTATATCGCCATAAAGATTAATTACTTCTTTATCGAAACAATACAGGAGAGTGACTAACGTTTTATGGGTGTACTCTTCACGATCCCTAGGTTTACTACAGTCTCGTTATTTCTACGGTCAAACGAGTATACTGCCATAGCTAATGCTATGACAGTATGCGCACCTTACGGTATTCACTATTTTTTGAAGCCACTAATAGCAATCTTTTGAACTGCTAATTGTGGTTGCTCAACTGGGCGCAATAAGCTCAGAGGAGCATAACGTGTAATTTCTACTAGTTGCTTTTCAATTTTAATAGGATTATTTACTACGGCAGCCGGTATAACTTCAACGTTAATTGTCGCAGGACAATTTTCATCTTGTAAACCAGTTACTGCCAGATTATTTTTCGCTAAGTCTAATACAAAATCAATCTGATTGACTCTAGGATTAAACTTAATTTGCTCTGTTGGTACAGTGGCGTTTGCCGTATTTGCGACAAACAACCCGTTAGGGCCAAATCCTATAGCGCCTCCAATGAGACAGAATAAAGCCACTAACGCGATGTCGAATCTTCTCATAACTTAATC
>SAAC01000171.1 GCA_009929605.1 Negativicutes bacterium | reverse complement strand
AATACGGAAATTTTTATTTAGAAAACCGACGGTTAAGCTATTTCTAAATTAGAAAATATCAAAACAAACCCCATTTTGGTTTAAAAATGGGGTTTGTCTTCAACCTGAAAGTAAGCCCTAGGGCTTACTTTGGAATAGTTATTTTTTGCGTCTAATGACTATCATAACCATAGCGATATTTAATTAATCAAAAGTGCCATAGCCGGACGTACAGGCTGCCTACCATTGTAAACAGGATTACGGTAGCTGATATCCCCTGCTCTTACAGCACCTGCTCCCCTAGAGTTAACGGCAACTGAGCGGAGCCAGAATTGATTATCCAAACTGCTACTGAAATTCAGAAGGTCTGAAATCTTATCTGTCGGTGATGCAGGCATGCCCATATGAACATGAATATCCCCATAGCTAAGCGCAAAAGCCTGTTTGGTACCTGTGACCTCTAGCTCTGTTGCAAAATGATCATCCATATAAGAGTTGAGCCAAGAAGCGCCACCTCCGTTATTGCCCCAAGTTAAATTATTAGCTGCATTATACTCAGCTAGAGTCGGGTTGTGTAGATTAACGGCTTGAACATGATCAGTGTAGTTAGCCGCAACGGTCGACATATAATAATGGTCAATCGCACCTCTAAGTCCTGTTCCTACAGCCAGTTCATAACTATTCGTACCATCTGAATTAAAATAGTTATCAGGGTTGGTGGTGTCATCTTTGAAGTGTGAAATGTAAGTAGCCATACCACTGTCACCCGTAGCCTCATCTGATGTCAATGCCTCCATTTTAAGTACCAGTGCCTGTAAACCATTCGTGACATTATTATCCATATCATCGTCAATAATTTGCCACCAGCTATTGGCAACCCAGACGGTATCACCTTGGTCACCTAGAGTATTATTACCATATTTCGTTCCTAAATCATTATTGGTTCCTGCCTCAGTGACAGGTAATCCCCATTTGGCATAGAGCGTTATATTACCTGTAATTGGTGTGTTAAAGTCAAAGGCAGTTGTTAATTCTGGATCAATATACCAGCCTCTGAAGATAAAATCATGTTCCGGAATAGGACCAATGGTAGATACACCAACTATCTCATCATCTTTTTCTGGGGCTGTTGGCTCTGAAACTATTGCCCCATGTTCAACATCTTGTATCGTTGATGTCGCATCCGGAAATGCACCACCTTTTAAATCAAAGGTAACTTGATAGACATGAGGTACTGTTTTACCATAGAAAACTTGATGACCTGTTGTCTCTTTAGAAAAACTTGTAAATGCATCACCAGTAAATGTTGCATTATTATACCAACCTGAGAAATCATAACCTTCAAATGTTGGACTTGGCAAATAAATTGTCTTAACGCCAGAAATATAACCATCTGGGTCTAAATCTGTGACTTTTTCTCCGTTGATGTAGTAAGTAATCGTGAAGTTGTTAGAAACACCTGGCTCACCTTTGTCACCCTCAAAGTCTCCCTCAGCGGCTAAGTGGAACACATGGGTTGTCCCAGCTAGCTCAACCGCATGATTGCGTACTTCATCACGATGATGATAGGTCTCTTCTGCCGCCTTGACAGTTGCGGCGCTGCCTAATCCTGCGATAAGCAAGACTAATGCCAGTACATTTTTAGCGGCTTTACGATGTTTGATGGAGATAATAAGCACTGCTGCTAATACGCCTAGCCCAAGCACCATCAAAACTGGTGTCATTTTTTCACCAGTTGACGGCAATGATGTG
>SAAC01000170.1 GCA_009929605.1 Negativicutes bacterium | reverse complement strand
AGTTAGTTATTCTAATGGATTTTTTGAATACTCTGAACTACCACAAGCGGTTGAAGCTGCTAATAAACTTAGGTTAGATTTATATGGCAAATCAGCTCTTATAGAAGAATTCGACGGAAAGTTACCAAGTATTGAGGATTTAGTATGAAAAAGGTAATAGATGCATGGATAAATTCTTTCGGATTCGGGACTATCTTATTCTTTATTTTCGTAGGTTTTTGGTTAGCAGCTATGGCGGGGTGGATTTAATGGAATGGGTAATCATTGCAATACTAGGGATTGTGATTATTGGGCAATGTATTTTAGATAATCACTTAACTAGAATTGAACGTAAGCTGCTGGGAGACAAGTAATGTTTAGCTTTGTAGCTATCTTCATTATCGGGGTGCTTGCGGGTATTTTCGGGACGGCTGCGGCAATCAACAGGCATCGCGAGTATATCGCGGAGGTTCGCCGGGAGTTTGCGGAAAGAGAACAGATATTTGCGGAGAAACGGGCGGAGTTCGAGCGGAAGTGGAATGATGGTTCTCGGGCGTCGCGGAAGAGATTTCGGGCTAAGGTGAGTGATGAAGAGTAACTTAAATATACAGGACATACAGGAAGCATTTGCTTATGACCCTGAAACTGGGGTTATTACCTGGAAAAGTGGTAGTCGTAAAGGTAAAGAAGCCGGTACTTTAAATAGAGGGTATAGGCAGCTTAGGTACAAAGGGTTTAGAGCTTATGCACATCAAGTAGCTTTTGTTATTATGGAGAACAGATGGCCTGAGGAATGCATTGACCATATTGACAGGAATAAACTAAATAATAGGTGGTCAAATCTACGAGAAGCTACAATTACGGAAAATAATCATAATGGTAGAACTTCAAAAGCATCCTCAGGCTATCTAAATGTTACGTGGCATAAGGGACTCCAGAAATGGATGGTAAGATTACATGACAAACATGGGCTTATAAAGGGTACTACTGAGTATTTTTCCTATGATAGATTGGAAGATGCAGTAAATTATGCCAATTTACTAAGAAAGAAGTTTCATGGCAGTTTTGCAATACAAGAGGCATTCAAAGGGAATATACCAGATGTTGTTCAGTTAAACAGTTAATTAGCACTAAAATGACTTTTGCCAAATTCTTTGGATTACGTACGCGTGGGTGGGTGCAGTGGTTCCCTAGATGAGAATGAGTCTCATTACCGCCCCGGTACTTAGCAAGCTAATAGTCACACCATGTTATCATTACACAGTGTGACTATTTTATTTTTAATTGTTAGGCAACTTTTAATTTCTCAATGTATTGTTGCGGCGTGACACTATATTCTGCGCGTTCTTCTTCGGTCATACCTTCCCAGCATAGTTTTAAACGGTCAGCTAGGAATTGATAATCATTATCATCATCTAATGATTCATCAATAAAGGTTTCACCAATCAATGTTACCCCAATTGATAGGATATCATTAACGGCTTGAGCGTCCAGAGTTTTAAACCCAGCATTTGCCGCCGCCGATAATACGCCTTTATGATCATCAATCATCGTAAAATCAGCGTTCGGATATAGCTGTTTAAATAGTTCAAAGTAATAGCTTTTGTATACAGCGTCTTTGCTGTGGTATATTTCGCTAACCTTATCCGCTTCAAAGTATTTGTGTAATGTATCGCGGGAGAATACGCGGATATTGCTATTTCCGCGCCCTCGCAAGCCTTGTTTACGCAAATAAAAGTAATCGCTTTTAGACATAAGGCGC
>SAAC01000169.1 GCA_009929605.1 Negativicutes bacterium | reverse complement strand
CTTTCAGCCTAAACGATGCACTCATCACCGTTAATGGTATTGCCCATCGCCTGTGCTAAACACATCTGGATAACCTAAGTCGTCCTCCTCCACATAGATGCAACAGCCGTACGTTGCGCCCCACTCTAGGCATCTCCAATGAAAAAACTCCCTTACCTATTTCGCAGCGATATTACGCCGTTAGGCGTTCGGAGCTAGAAATAGGTAGGAGAGATTTTTGCTTTCATGCCACACGCGTTCCGGAGCAAGAAATAGATATAGGAGTTTTTGCTATTAGGACAATAGAGCAGCCGCAACGCCAGATGCTTGCGCTAAATCACTACTTTCGGGATTCCAATTACATTTAATCTGCGGTTCCACCACAGCAAATCCACAATCAGTCAATTTTTCACGCAATACTTTTGGTGCTTCACCGCTCCAACCATAGCAACCGAATACAGCAGCTTTTTTATTTTTGAATTTCAATTCATGAAGAAATTGCATCCAACCAGCCACAGAGGACAAAATGCTGTTACCCACAGTTGGAGAACCTACCGCGATGGCTTTAGATTTAAAGATTTCCGTCATGATATCATTTTTATCGGCCTTAGCGATATTAAAGATTTTAACGCGAGTTTCAGGGGACTGTTTCGCAATCTCTTCACCGATTTTATGAGCCAATTGTTTTGTGCCATCCCACATAGTATCGTAAGCAATTGTAATTTGATCTTCTTGGTACGCTTGAGACCATTCATAGTATTTTTCCACGATTTGTGTAGGATTTTCGCGCCAAATCGCACCATGGCTTGTAGCAATAATATCGATTGGCAAATTCAATTTCAAAATCTCTTCGATTTTATTTTTTACCAATGGAGAGAATGGGTTCAAAATATTGGCATAATATTTCATCGCTTCTTCCCATAAACGACATTGATCGGCTTTATCAGCCCATAATTCCTCTACTGCGAAATGTTGACCAAACGCATCATTAGAGAACAAAATATTATCGCCAGTCATATATGTCGCCATGCTATCTGGCCAGTGCAACATACGCATTTCAACGAAAACGAGACTTTTACCATTACCAATATCCACAGAGTCGCCAGTTTTAACCACCTTGAAATTCCATTCAGGATGATGATATTGACCCACCAAGGATTTTACCGCATTCTCAGTACAATAAATCGGTGTGTTAGGAATTTTTTCCATCAACGCTGGCAGAGAACCACTGTGGTCAACCTCACCGTGATTACATACGATAAAATCGATTTTGTTAATATCAATTTCGCTCATCAAATTATCAATAAACTCAGTGGAATGAGGTTTCCAAACCGTATCGATGAGAACAGTTTTCTCCTCTTCAATCAAATACGCATTTTGGCTAGAACCATTATTAATAGAATAATCATCGCCATGGAAAGATTCCAATTCCCAGTCAATTTTACCAATCCAAGATACATTGTTTTTAACGTGCTTTCTCATAATTCTGTCTCCTATCTCGATATATCATTATCATATATTCTCAATTATATCAACGCCACTCGCTGACGGTCTAATGAACGTTCGTTATGACTTCATTATACAACTTTGAAAAATTATCAACGTATCCATGGCTACACTTTTGAAAACTCGTTTCAATTATTTGGTGAAAGTTCCTCCCAGTCACATCAGGCTTATTGAATAATCAAATATGTAAAACACTGCATCGCTCACTCCCTAATGCTATACACATGTAACGATTTATCACTAAATACAACTAACAC
>SAAC01000168.1 GCA_009929605.1 Negativicutes bacterium | reverse complement strand
TAGAATTAAAAAATAATTCTAATGCTAATAATCCGTGGGTTAAATATTATGTTGGTGCGTTGATGCCAACTATTATGTTTGGTGGTGTGCCAATCGGGTCCTATAAGGTAAGAATTTCTGGACAAATATCCCTACCAGATGGAGTAACTATTGATTCATCTGGACACTATGAGTATCCTACTGTCTTTGAAGTTAGATATAACTTTGTACCTCCTACAGCTCCTGTTAATATTGCGTTTAAAGCTGCGCGTATAGCAGACGGTAAAGAACGCTATGATTTACGTGTGCAATGGGATTGGAACAGAGGTGCAGGTGCCAACGTTCGTGAATTCGTTCTATCCTATATAGATTCAGCAGAGTTTGCTAGAACTGGATGGACTAAGGCACAAAAAATCAACGTGGGGGCTGCTCAGTCGGCAACAATTATATCATTCCCATGGAAAGTAGAGCATAAATTTAAGGTGTCATCTATTGCCTGGGGACCAGATGCTCAAAGTATTACTGATTCTGCAGTACAGGCTTTTATATTAAATGAGGATACACCGTTAGACAATAGTTTTGTTAACGAAACTGGTATAGAAGTAAATTACGCGTACATTAAGGGGAAGATTAAAGACGGATCTATCTGGAAACAAACCTTCCTAATAGATGCTGCTACTGGTGCAATTAACATTGGACTTCTAGATGCAGAAGGAAAAGCGCCAATATCTTTTGACCCTATTAAAAAGATAGTTAATGTTGATGGAAGTGTAATAACTAAAACCATTAATGCTGCGAACTTTGTCATGACTAATTTGACTGGTCAAGACAACCCAGCAATTTATACTCAAGGTAAAACCTGGGGGGATACAAAATCTGGTATTTGGATGGGCATGGATAATGCTACTGCAAAGCCAAAATTGGACATTGGTAACGCTACACAGTACATTCGTTATGATGGTGATACATTAAGAATCTCTAGTGGGGTTGTAATTGGCACACCTAACGGTGACATCGATATAGAGACAGGTATACAAGGTAAGCAAACAGTATTTATTTATACTCTAGATACTTCATTACCTGCTAAACCAACAAGCCCTGCATATCCACCTTCTGGTTGGTCTAAAACCCCACCGAATAGAACATCTAATACTCAGAATATTTACTGCTCTACCGGTACTCTAGACCCTGTTACTAACCAATTAGTATCTGGAACTAGTTGGTCAGATGTAGTTCAGTGGAGTGGTACAGAAGGAGTCGATGGTAGACCCGGGGCAGATGGACGACCGGGAGATACAGGACAACGCGGTCCTGGGATGTATTCTCTTGCTATTGCGAATTTAACAGCATGGAATGATTCTCAGGCTAATTCGTTTTTTACATCTAACTTTGGTACTGGTCCTGTTAAATATGACGTATTAACCGAGTATAAAAGTGGAGCACCAGGAACAGCGTTTACTAGGCAGTGGAATGGTTCAGCATGGGCTAGCCCTGCAATGGTTTTACATGGTGATATGATAGTTAATGGTACTGTAACTGCTAGTAAAATTGTTGCTAATAACGCTTTCTTATCACAAATTGGTGTAAATATTATATATGATCGTGCAGCAGCACTATCCTCTAATCCAGAGGGATCTTACAAAATGAAGATAGACCTGCAAAACGGGTATATCCATATAAGGTAAAATAATGAGTACAGAAAATAGAGTTATTGATTTAGTAGTAGATGAGAACGTACCTTATGGTTTACTTATGCAATTTAT
>SAAC01000167.1 GCA_009929605.1 Negativicutes bacterium | reverse complement strand
AACTTATTCCGTTACAGTAACAAGTGATGCTGGTTGTAGTGCTGTGGCTGAAATAACCATTCGTGTTAATGAGTTTGTTCAAATACAAACTCCATCAACGGATGTTTGTACTAATGTCCCATTTGTATTAAGTGCTGTTGGTGATAATCTTACTCAATTCTTGTGGAGTACTGGCGAAACAACGCCTAACATTACCGCAACCTTAACCACACCTGGTGTTCATGGTTATTGGGTGGAAGCACGTAATATGAAGGGCTGTATCAGTCGTGCAACAATGGATATTACAGCGTACGAATTACCAAATGATTTACAAATTATTGGTCCAGATTCTGTCTGTGTAAATTCACCAGCTACCTTATCAGTTATTGGTAGTGTGGGACCTGGAGTGACCTATTTGTGGAGTCCGAATGGTGAAACTACATCAAATATCATTGTAACTCCTTCGGCTGCTGGTTTACAAACTTATTCATGCCAAATCACTACTCAAGGTGGTTGTGTGAAGAGTTTAACGCATACTATTAAAGCCATTGAATTACCACAATTAACTGTAACTGGTGATAATTCTATTTGTCAAGGAACGCCAACCACTTTAACGGTAGCGTGTGCTTCCGGTTGTGTTCCAGGAACGACGTTTGTTTGGTCTAATGGTGGCACAGGCACTACTATTACAGTATCGCCTACCGTTACTACTACTTATACAGTAACAGCTCGTACGCCTTTTGGATGTACTACAGCTGCAAATTATCCTGTAACAGTGATTCCAGCTCCACAACCAACTATTACACCTAATCCTACGGTGATTTGTTTGGATGAATTTGGAATTGCAGAAGATGATTTGATTTTAACGGGTCCAGCTTTAGACATTAATGGAAATCCATATTTGGCTCACGAATGGACTACTACTGATGCACCTGCGTTTGTGTTGGGAACTTCGGCTGTATTAAATTTACCAAAAGCTGGTATTACGTCTACTCGTACTTACGTGTTGAAAGTGACTACACAAGATGGCTGTATTGGTACAGTAAATCGTCAAGTGGCTGTTAGCGCTAAACCATCTGTTGCTATTTCAGGTGAAGATAAAGTGTGCCAAGGTAAATCGTTAGTATTAAAAGCTGTTAATCCAGTGAATGTAAATCGTTACGAATGGACGGCTAATGATAATCCAGCTCTTATATTGGCAACTACGGCTACGGCTACAGTTTGGCCAACCGCAACGGCTAATCAATTTACATTAACTGTATACAATGATGCGAATTGTTCATTCCAAACGTCGCATACAGTAACTATTTTACCAGTTCCTGTTCCAAACATTACTGCCGATAACAATCCTATTTGTTCTGGCGATACAGTTGTGTTAACAGCTTCTGGTGGTGGCCCTGGCGCTCTTTACGAATGGGCTGATGGAAGAACAACTCCATCTATTACAATAAATAGTTTAAAATCTACAACCACTTATACGGTAACAATCACCAATAGTGATGGTTGTGTGGAATCGGGTAACTTTCAAGTCGTTGTTAATGAATTACCAGAATTGAGTATTAATGGTGCTACCACGGTTTGTGTTGGCGATAGTGTTTTATTGGTAGTTTCTGATGCTAATGGTTTGCCAAATACCTATCGTTGGAGTTCTTCAGCAAGTACGGCTGATCAAATTTGGGTAAAACCAACAGATGTGAATAATCCAACCACATATTGGGTAGAATCTACCGATGTCAATACTTGTAAATCAACACGCGTATATCACTCTATT
>SAAC01000166.1 GCA_009929605.1 Negativicutes bacterium | reverse complement strand
GGAGCTAAAAGATATATAGGGGTTCTGTAATTTTGCTAATATAATAATGGATGTTAGAGCTAGGGCCAGTATTAATGCTCAAATTCCCACACTTTCACAAATTAAACGATTTTATGCTGCCACTGCCCTTTCACAAAGCGAGCGTAGGAACATAGCAGTCGAATCGACTGATCGTTGAGAAGCGCCAACCACGCCCCTGCCAGTCCCCATCCAATAGTAATACATAATGTATAGGTCACAATCGGTCGAATAATGGCGATACTGATGAGGGAATATTTCATGATGTAATAAGTATCGCCTGCGCCTTTCAGCACCCCGGAATAAACTAGTTGCAACGCCTGTGGGAATGCAGCGAGCGCCATGATTCCCATCATACTACCAGACATAGCCACTACAGCCACATCGCGAGTATAGAGTTGTACGATATATGTACCAAGCAATATAAATATGAGTGCACTGACAATACCCACTATCCAGCCAATACGAGAGCCGATTCGACCGTAAGCCAGCGCCATATCTGGACGTTTATGACCGAGACTCTGTCCGGTATGAGACGCCCCAGCAAATCCAAGGCCCATAGCAAAATAGTAAAAAATATCCATGAGATTCATACACACATAATGAGCCGCTAATGCCGTAGCCCCCAGGGATGCTACAATCATTGTGTAGGTATACATACCGAAACGTTCAAAGAATTGTTCCCCTAAAGAGCTACCACCTACGTGATACACCGTATTCACAACTTCACGATTAAACTTCCACGGCGCTTCGTGTTGTAATGTCAAAGTTTGGTCGCGCTTATTAATAACCCGAAACAATAGAGCTGCAATAAGGGCGCTGCTAAGCATTGTTGATATCCCCGCCCCCATAACACCTAGTTTAGGAAAGAATCCAATACCATAAATCAGGAAAAAATTCATCACCGTGTTCGCAATATTACCAATAACATTAGCCTTAAATATAACCTTCGTATTGCCATAACCAATGAGGGCGGCTCCCACAATTTGACTAAAGGACTGAAAAATTAACGCTATAACAATAAACTGACTATAATCGACAGCAGTTCCAATATAACTATCCTCTGCGCCAGTAAATCGCAAGATGTGCTCGATGCTAAAAAAACAAATGATGAGTAAAGGAATATAAAATAGCATAGTCATCATAATAGCTTGTTTTAATACGGAATTCATACCCGCATCGTCACCCTCGCCTTTACGACGTGCAATGATGGCTGTAATCGCTACGGACAGTGCTCGTACAAATACGAGCATAACCATTTCAGGCTGCCCCATGATTCCCACCGATGCTAGCGCCTCTGCACCAAGGGCCCCTACCATAGCCAAATCGATAGCCGTCATAAATTGTAACATCAACCCTTGCAATGTAGCAGGCCACGCGATTTTTAGGTATTTATCATATAATTCTTTTGTCGTGCCTATTGATCCCAATCGTTCTGCCTTAGGCAAAATATAATCGACTTGGAACCTTCGCAGTACGGCGTCAAACATAATATCCCCATTCACTCAATAACAATAACATACCCATACAGGTTCTAGTTAAATGAAAATCCATTTCATTTAACATATTATCCCTATTATATCCAATATTTGATTTAATTTCCAGTATATATGAGTATCCATTCATATAAATATTTCATAATGAAAGCGCCCTCGGTTTAGAACTTAAACCGTAGGCGCTTTCATCACTATAGGAAAATTATTACTAGACTCTCTGGAATGTGCTGCTAGAC
>SAAC01000054.1 GCA_009929605.1 Negativicutes bacterium | reverse complement strand
CCATCTTCTTTTATTTTGAAAGCACTCACATCGTTTAAATCACCGTGTACTGTGTAGAGATAATTTTTACTTCTATCTAGGCAGAAATAGGATGGGTTATCCAAAATAGGAAACGTCTGGATGAGTTTCCAATCGTGACCGTTAACATCATATACATTAATACCTTTGCCTCGAGCATTTCTGTGTTCAGTAGTGCGGCAACCTACATATGCAAACATAAGAACCTCCTGTTTTGGGTATAAAAATAGTGCGTATCGCGGTAAATGCGATACGCACTACCTCTTACAAATCGTTGAGTGTAAAATTGTTAGAGATTAAATTATTACTGTTTTAATAGTGTGTAGCATCTTGATTTATTGAGTAATAATAGATGCTAATTTTTACTATATTTAATATATTAAGCATTATTTTTAGCTTGTACTTGGCGTAATTGTCCACCATCGATGAGGATATTTACTTCTCGCTCAGTGAGTTCTGTTTTTGTTTCGAAGGAGAATCCTTTTGTAAGGTTTTCCACTATGATGTTGCGAGATTTCAACTGTTCAGGGAAGTTCGTGATTTTCAATTCATCATCCTGATTAATTTTATCGTAATCTGCAAGGTCTACGAAGTTGAGTGGTATTACACCGTGATTGATTAAATTATTTTTATGGATACGGGCTAAGGATTTTGTGATGACTGCTTTTACACCAAGATACATTGGGGCGATAGCTGCATGTTCACGAGAGGAGCCTTGACCATAGTTTTCACCACCTACGATAAAGGATTTACCATAACCTTCAGCACGTTTTACGAAATCTGGGTCGATGCGACTGAATGTAATTTGACTGATAGCTGGAATATTGGAACGCAATGCGGAGAATTGAGCGTTTGCAGGAATGATATCGTCTGTGGTGATATTGTCTGGACGGTATGCGGAAACATGGGCTTGAATCGTGTCTGGCAATGGCTCATTAATTGGCATTGGTTGGATGTTTGGACCGCGGATAATTTCTACATCGCTAGTATCGCCTTCAGTTGGAGGGATAATCATATTATCGTCGATGATGAAAGTCTTAGGTTCCTCCACCGTTAATAATACATCGGTCACACCTTCAGCAATTGGATCTGTAATATATCCTTTGATAGCTGTGATGGCAGCAGCTTCTGGGCTACCAAGATATACGGAAGCATCGAGTGTACCGCTGCGGCCTTTAAAGTTACGGTTTGATGTACGGAAGGATACGCCATGTGTACGTGGGGCTTGGCCAATACCAACGCAAGGGCCACAACCGCATTCAAGAATACGGACACCAGCATCAACGAGTGTAGAGATAATGCCATCGCGAAGTGCCATGGAGAAGATTTGACGACTCCCAGCTGCGATAACAAGACTTACATTAGGATGCACTACATGACCTTTCTTTGATCGAAGTAGCTACTGCATTTGGTCTTGAAACAGAAAATCGTGAAATTAAAGACATCGCTAATGATGTAGCAGATATCTTAATTGATGATTTGAGCCGTGCGATGCCAGGCGAATATTTGACGATTAAACATATGGCACCAGAAGAGCGGCAAAAAGTATGGGCAGGACTCGATATTCTCCCAATCTCTGCGTATAATGAAGCGTTTGATACATACCATCGTACTTGTGTAGGTACAGATGGTGATTGGTTCAGCAATATGCGTGCCTTCTTGCGTTGCGGGTTAGCATTTACTTTCACAGGCGTAGTAGCCGCAGATATCGCCACAGATATTTTGTACGGTGAAGGTGAAATCCGTAATTGCCGCGTTAATGTGGGCGCATTAGAGAAAAACTATGTAAATATTGCGGTACATGGTCATTTGCCAATGCTCGTTTCCAAAGTTGTAGAACTTGGTAATAGCGAAGAGTACCAACAAAAAGCAACAGAAATTGGCGCTAAAGGCGTTAATTTCTACGGTATTTGTTGCTCTGGTTTGGCGGCAATGTACCGTTATGAAAACGTTATTCCATTGAGTAATGCTGTAGGTGCAGAACTTGTTCTTGGTACTGGTGCCCTTGATTTATGGTGTGCCGACATTCAAGACGTGTACCCGGCTATCATGGACGTTGCAAAATGTACGCAAACTGTTGTTGTCACAACATCTGATGCGGCGCGTTTGCCTGGTTCTGAGCATTATGCATACGATCGTTTCCATTCCAACATGGGCGATACTGAAAAGATTGCTCGTAAAATTATGGACCGTGCTCTTCAAGCACACTGGGAACGCCGTGGTTTACCTGTATTCATTCCACCATATGAGGTGAAAGGTAAAGTTGGTTTCAACCCTTACAACGTAGGTCAAACATTTGGTTATGATAAAATTGTGAAAGCATTGGAGTCCGGCCAAATTCGTGGCGTAGTTAATATCGTAGGGTGTTCTAACCCTCGCGTTGTATTCGAAAAACCAACATACGAAATTGCCCTTGAAATGTTGAAAAATGACATCGTTATTTTGACTAACGGTTGTGCATCTTTCCCATTGTTAAAAATGGGCTTGTGTGATCCAGATTCTGTTATGGAAAAATGTGGTCCTGGTTTACAAGCATTCTTCAAGGAAACAGATATGCCACCAGTATGGCATGTGGGCGAGTTCGTAGATAACGCGAAATCCTCCGGTATCTTCGGTACTATCACTGGTCAATTTGGCCGTGCGTTGAAAGAAATGCCATTCGCTATGTCCAGTCCTGAATGGTCTAACGAAAAAGGCGTATGTGCATCCTTGGGCTTCCGTTTACACGGCATAAATTCTTACCACTGCGTAGAGCCACCTGTACAGGGTTCTAAAAAAGTAACAGACTTCCTCAAAAAAGACAGTGCTGAATACTTGGGTTCTGTAATGTATGTACATACAGACGGAAAAACAGTAGCTGCTAAAATTATTGAGGATATAAATGCTAAACGTAGAGCATTAGGTTGGAAAATCTAACCTTTAAAACCTTGTGAAAGAAAATACACCTTCCGAAAAGCCGCCAAAGAGACAAGCTCTAAGTCGTTTTTCGAAAGGTGTATTTTTCTTTCTGCCCTACCTGTAAACGTTCTGATTTTACAATCTAATGCTTGTATGT
Organism: Negativicutes bacterium; assembly: GCA_009929605.1. GTDB lineage: Bacteria > Bacillota > Negativicutes > Veillonellales > Veillonellaceae > Veillonella > Veillonella absiana. The sequence goes on along the minus strand of SAAC01000054.1, from coordinate 6,257 downwards.
GTATTATATACATCCTCAATAATTTTAGCACCAGGGGAAAGGCGCGAGGGGGTGTGGAGGAGAGAATCTATAATAGTTGCTCAATGATGGAATTTTACAGCTATATACCTAGCCGTAAATGAGCGTATTTCTACGCCTCTCCCAAATAGTTGTGGCGCCTTAATCAAACGGTATTTCAAGACAATTTTATCTATGGTTCTAGCGTGCCTAATTCTGCGATACCGCTGTAAGGCGAAGAATAACCCCATTTCTCAGGAGCTTAGAGGTCCCCTCTAGCCGAGTGAGAAATGGGGTTATTTTCGCCGTCGCTGAATTAGAAACGACCCGCTAGAACCATTGCATAAATGCACTTAATTCTACCGTTTGATTAGGCGCTACAACCATAAAATCTTCATCGATGGTGCCATTTGCAATTTTTTTGAGTATCCCATAGTGGCCTGGAATTGTTGTAATGGAGCCATCCAATGCTTCCACCAATGGATCCATCATATCATGGATATCTGGTAAATGATTGAGTCCTGTATCGACGTAGTAGAATTTGTTAAATCCGTCATATAATTGTTGAACATAGGATTTTGCATATTCATAGCCTTTTTTTTCTGTTAATTTTTGAATGGATTGTTCGCTGTTGCGATTGAAATCGGCCCAGCCACGGGTGAAGAAACAGCCATCCATAGGGCGGTCTAGACTTTCAAGAGAGTCACTTGATAACAAAATATCTACGCAGTCTCGTGTGCGTGGGAGGACGAGCTCTGCAGTAGGTGATGTGAGACCAACGGTACCACCACCACAGGCAGATACACAAATATAAATGCGATCTACATTCCATAGACTATCAATAGCACGTTGTAAATATTTCTGTAACGCTGGCGGTGAATTATGTAATTGCTGCGGAATGAAATACACTGGAATATCACAGTGTGCATCCGTCATAGCCTGTTTTAATTCGTATTGGATGGTTGGACAACCTAAAATAATGCTAGACATTGAAACACCTCGTTTCTTGTATGTGTAATAATTGTTCTATATTTTTTGAAAGCTCACCATAGAGCGTATACTTGCTATTACTTACATAGTACCACTAAGCCATAATAAATTCTATTACATATCCAGCATAGAACCAATATGTTCAGGCCTTTCAGTACGACAGCAGTATATGCTAATTTTTGATCATTATGAAATGTTGAGCCAAATTTAATTTGCAGCATAGGTAAATAGTCGAATAATGAAAAGAACACATCCCTGATGATACGAACTTAGAGGTTTCCTCTAGAGAGGAGAGTCAGGGATGTGTTCTTTAATATTATTATTAGGTTAATAATGATGCAAATTAAATTTGAACCACTACAGTAGAATGCCAAAAATTAGCTTTTACAAGGGCGCCATTAGCTTTTACCAAGGAGCCATTAGCATTTGATGCCAGAGTTTTTACGTGCATAGAACCAATATAGTACTACCAATGTTAGAATGTTGAACCCTAGCAACATAGCAAATGCTGGATGGATATTACCGAATGTAGAGTAGATAAAACCGAATAGTTTTGGTGTTACGAAGGCACCATAGGCTGCCACGGCAGCTACGAAACCTGTCACCAAGGATCCTTGTAATGCATTGGTGAAGATATGAGGAATCATGCGGAATGTAGCACCTGTCATGAGCCCCGTCATGACAAAGGTAATAACGGTAGCGATGAAGAAGAATACGAAGTTGTGTAAATCAATGCCTACTGCAATGAGGGCAGTACTGATAATCAAACCAATTAATGCGTAGTATGTAACCTTTGTACCACTGTTGATTTTATCCCCTAACCAACCGCCTACTGGGCGAAGTGTAGCACTTACCAATGGTCCAAGGAATGCCATGTAGGTAAATGGAATGTCCGGAAATTCTTTGCTAACTAACAGACTCAAAGCCGCTGCATAACCACTGAAGGCACCGAAGCCACATGTGTAGATTAATGTAATGGCCCAAGTGTGTTTGCTGCCCATAATAGTGGCAATAGCCTTTGGATTTGGTTTATCTAGTGGTAGATTTACCATGTATTTTAAAATTAGTAATAGAATGATGACTGTAGGAATGACGAGAACAAAGCTACCGTTTGCCAAGAATAACTCAGCGCCCTTGATCATGTATGGTTCTACACCAAAGATATTACCCAATGTGCTACTAGCCATCGCCATTGGTGCTAATAATAAGATAATAGCAACGCCGAGATTACCAATACCGCCATTGATACCGAGGGCGGTACCTTTTTCTGCTTTCGGGTAAAAATTGCCGATATAGGCCATAGAGGAGGAAAAATTACCCCCAGCTACACCGATGAGGACTGTTAAAATCAAGAAAGTGGTGTAGCTTGTACTGGTATCTTGTACGGCAAATCCTAAACCGATGATAGGAATCAATAGAATTAGAGTAGAAATGAATGTCCAGTTTTTGCCACCGCAGAGTGCAGGCATATAGGTGTAAAGGAAGCGCAATGTGGCACCGACTAAGCCAGGAATCGCAGCAAGGGTAAATAATTCTTCGGTAGTAAATTTAAAACCGGCTGCATTGAGTTGTGGGGCTACTGTACTCCAAATGTACCAAACACAGAAGGATAGGGTGAGAGCTGCGGTAGAAACAATTAGATTTTCTTTGGCAATTTTTTTGCCAAATTTCTCCCAAAACTCTTGATTTTCTGGTTGCCAATTAGCAACGATGTCTTGGCGACTGGCGCCAGTTTGAGGCATAACGAATTCGCTCATGCTGTTAATCTCCTACTTACACATACAGAGGGCACAAGGATGTTGAGAATCATTTAGATGATTTGCAATTGTTGAAATCTAGAGAATCACAAATGGAAAATTTATATACTTGTGCCGAAAATCACATCACTATTATAGCCAATTCAGTATGATAAATATGTAATAAAAAACACACTTGTGGTATTATATAATTAAATATAAAACTGATATGCGTTTTTATTGAGAACGCACAGTGCATTTGAGAATTATAATACATGGTGTGGTGAAAGTATGGATTCAGAATTGATAAACCAATTACTTGCGTTGCCAGGGGAAACGATAAAACTTTCAAAAGGAGAGTTTTTATTCCGCGAAGGTGATAAGGCGGAGTATTTCTACATTGTCACAAGTGGTCGAATGAGCATCAAGAAATTTGAGGCCTCAGGACATACATTTGCGTTACGCTTGATAGGAAAAGATAATGTGCTTGGTGAAGTACCGTTGTTTGAGGATGGGAAACGAACGTACGTATTTAATGCGATTGCTCGGGAACCTGCAACGGTCTATGCCATTCGGTATGATGTATTAGAACCTTATGTTGAAGGGGATAGTAAATTACTGATGACCTTGATGCATATTATGACACTCCACATGCGTCGGCAAGAGTCGAAGTATCGAGATCTGATTCTGTACGGAAAAAAAGGTGCTTTCTATACGACACTGATTCGACTAGCAAATAGTTACGGTGTAAAACGTAAAGATGGTATTTTTATTGACGTTGCATTAACGAATCAGGAGTTGGCAGAGTTTGCCGCTACCTCTCGTGAAAGCTTGAACCGTATGCTAAGTGAGTTGCGCAAATTAGGCTACGTAGCCTATGATAAACACCACATTGTAATCTGTAATTTTGATGGTTTAGTAGAGTTGCTCGATTTGGATTCCGAATCAGTGAGTTCTGAAAGCTATAACATCGAATAATAGAGTGGGTGGCCCTTGGCGTTGTAATGGTTGCAACGTTGAGGGCTTTTTTGTATCTAAAAGGAGGACACGAGATGAGTTTGTTGTCTCAAAAGTTTAAGTTTCTTCGGAAAAAAGACGTGTCTCAAAGTGGTCACCAAATCACAGAACAAGGTGGTCGTGAATGGGAAAATTTTTACCGAGATCGTTGGTCCTATGACAAAGTAGTAAGAACTACGCACGGTGTTAACTGTACTGGTTCTTGTAGCTGGAACATCTACGTGAAAAATGGTGTCGTTGCTTGGGAAAATCAAGCTATCGATTACCCTGATACACCAGATGATATGCCGGATTACGAACCACGTGGATGCCCTCGTGGTGCTACCTTCTCTTGGTATTTGTACAGCCCACTACGCGTAAAATATCCTTACGTTCGTGGCGAACTTGCTGAATTATGGCGCGAAGCTAAGAAAAACGCTCCTAATGCGTTAGAGGCGTGGAAAACTATTGTAGAAAACCCTGAAAAATCTCGTAAATACAAAAAAGCCCGTGGCCTTGGCGGTTTCGTTCGTTCCAATTGGGATGAAGCTTCTGAAATTGTGGCCGCATCTATGCTATATACAGCTACCAAATACGGTCCAGATCGCAATGCAGGTTTCTCCGTAATTCCTGCTATGTCGATGCTTAGCTATGCCGGTGGCACACGGTTCTTGAACCTTATGGGTGGCGTGCCACTTAGCTTCTATGACTGGTATGCAGACTTGCCTCCAGCGAGCCCTCAAGTATGGGGTGACCAAACAGATACTCCTGAAAGTGGCGACTGGTACAATGCAGGTTATATCATGACTTGGGGTTCCAACGTGCCATTGACTCGTACACCGGACGCTCACTTCCTCACAGAGGTACGTTACAAAGGTACAAAGGTCGTGTCCGTATCCCCTGACTACGCTGAATCCACTACATCCTCTGATGCTTGGCTCAATGTGAAAGCCGGTACTGATGCGGCATTAGCGATGGCTATGGGGCATGTTATCCTCAAAGAATACTATTTAGATAAAGAAACACCATTCTTTACAGACTATGTAAAAGAGTTCACTGATATGCCATTCCTCATCCGCGTGGAAGAACAAAATGGCTATTTGCAACCAGGTCGATTCCTCAATGCTAAAGATTTAGGCAAAGGTGGGGACCATGCGGAATTCAAACAAGTTCTTATAGATGAAAACTCCAAAACATTGGTCATTCCAAACGGTACATTAGGTGACCGTCATGGAAAACCAGAAAAATGGAATTTGAAATTAGAAAATAGTGAAACTGGTGCTCCTATTTCTCCACAGTTATCTGTATACGATCAAAGGGAAAACGTAGCTATCGTGAAATTACCATACTTTGGTGATACAGAACACGAAGGTATGATTGACCGTGCTATCCCGACTATTACGGTACAAACCGTAGATGGTCCTGTACAAGTCACAACTGTATTTGATTTGCTCGTTGCTAACTATGGTCTTGACCGTGGTTTAGGTGGTGAAGTGGCGACTTCCTATGAAGATAACGTACCATATACACCAGCATGGCAAGAAAAAATCACTGGCGTAAAAGCAGACGTAGCGATTAGTACGGCTCGTGAATTTGCTGATAATTCTATTAAGACAAAAGGTCGCTCCATGATTATCATGGGTGGTGGTATCAATCACTGGTACCATGCAGATATCTTGTACCGCACTATTTTGAATATTATATTATTCACAGCTACAGAAGGCCGTAATGGCGGTGGCTGGGCTCACTATGTAGGCCAAGAAAAATTGCGGCCTGTCGAAGGCTGGGCAGGTATTATGACTGCTAACGACTGGAGCAAAGCGCCTCGTTTACAAAATGGTACATCTTTCTTCTATTTCGCTACAGAACAATACCGTTCTGATGTGATGGACTTAGGTGAAAGAACATCTAAACTAGCTAAACCACGTTACCGCCATCCAGCGGATTATAACGTAATGGCTGCTCGTTTAGGTTGGTTGCCGTCTTATCCTACTTTCAATAAAGGGGGCCAACAAATCATTGATGACGCTCGCGCCGCAGGGTATAGCTCTGAAGCCGACATCAATACATTCGTAGCACAATCCTTGAAGAAAAAGGATTTACATTTCGCTATCGAAGATCCAGCAGCACCTGAAAACTATCCTCGTAACCTCATCGTATGGCGTGCAAACCTTATTGGTTCCTCCTCTAAAGGTCACGAATATTTCTTGAAACATTTACTCGGTACGAAACATGGTGTGTTGGAAGACGATGACAGTACAGTTCGTCCAGAAGAAGTGAAATGGCGTGAAGCTACAGAAGAAGGCAAACTTGATTTGCTCGTAGACGTAGATTTCCGTATGGCCTCTACTGGTTTGTATTCAGATATCGTATTGCCAGCAGCAACATGGTACGAAAAAGAAGACTTGTCCTCTACAGACATGCATCCATACGTACACGTGTTCCAAGCAGCTGTTAACGCGGCATGGGAAACTAAATCTGACTGGGATACATTCCGTACCCTTTCCGAAACAGTATCTCGCGTAGCAAAAGAAGCAG
>SAAC01000165.1 GCA_009929605.1 Negativicutes bacterium | reverse complement strand
TTACTTATTGATTCTCGAACAATTCATTTGTAATATTAACCGCTGCAATACCGTCCTTCGCGTATTTATCAGCACCGGCTTGGTCGGCATAGTCTTGGGAAACTACGGCACCACCGACGATGACTTTTGTATCGAGGCCAGCCCCGCGGATGGCTTCGATGGTATTGTCGATTTGAGGCATGGTAGTGGTCATGAGGGAACAAATACCTACAACAGATGCGTTATGCTCCTTAATGGCGTCTACAATGACTTCAGCGGCCACATCCTTGCCAAGGTCGATGACCTTGTAACCGTTATTTTCAAGGAGGGCGCCGACGATATTTTTACCGAGGTCATGGATATCACCTTTCACAGTGGCCACGATAACAGTGCCTTTGTCGAGGCTTTCACTAGCAGGGAGGATTTCCTTGATCGTTGTGAAAGCAGCCTGCATCGTTTCTGCAGCAAGCATAACTTGAGGTAGGAACAATTTACCGGAACCGAATTTATCGCCCACCACGTTCATCGCCTCGGAGAGACCTTTTTTCGTGATATCTAGTGGGTCCATGCCATCGGAGAGGGCTTGTTTAACGAGCTCAATGATGGCTTCTTTTTCGCCTTGTTCCACGCAAGCGCGGATATTGGCGAGAGGATCATTGCTATCGAAACTAGCCTTGGATGGTGAATTAGGGGCCGAGTTACCAGGAATTTCACCTTCTTGTTCATAGCCATAATCATTGATGAATTTCGCTGCACCAGGGTCCCAGCCGAGCAATGTACAGCCCGCTGTGAAAGCCTTTTTAACAGGATAGTTTAGAGGATTCATGATAGGTGTCGTCAAACCAGCAAGAAGGGCCATTGTAAGGAATTGGCCGTTCAAATATGGACGTTGTGGCATACCAAAGGAAACATTGGACAAGCCCATCACAGTAGGGAAGCCAAATTTTTCCTTGTACAAGCGCAAGGTTTCTAATGTTTCCTTCGCACTATTATCGCCACTAGCCAATGTTAATACCAATGGATCCAGTAACAAATCGTTTGGACGAATACCATAAGAATAGGCAGCCTCAACGATGGTATTGGCTAAAGCAACACGGTCTGTTGCTTTCTCTGGTAAATCACCACTGGATAATGGCAAACAGAGAAGGGCCGCACCATAGCGTTTAGCTAATGGCATTACGGCATCAATTTGTTCTTGTTCTGCATTAACGGAGTTAATGAGAGCTCGGCCTGGATAGTTTTTTAAACCAATTTCTAGAGCCTTAGAATCCAGTGTATCGATGGATAGAGGAACCTCTACTAGACTAGATAATTCAAAGATGGCACGTTCCATTAAAGGTGTTTGATCCATACCAGCTACACCCATATTTACATCAAGAATATCGGCACCAGCCTCTACTTGTTCTAAGGCATCGCGTTTTACACGGATAAAGCTGCCATCACGTAATTCTTGGGCTAGTACCTTACGGCCCGTTGGGTTGATTCTTTCACCAATGATGAGTGGTTTTTCACTGTGACCAAGGCGTACTAGTTTTGTACGGCTTGTGATAGCTGTGAAAGGTTCCACATGAGGTCGTTCTGCTGGTGTATGAGCTTTCACAGCCTCGGAAATACGAGCGATATGTTCTGGCGTACTACCACAGCAAGCGCCGATATAAGTAGCACCAGCGTCAACGATTGGGAGCATCAATGGGCCCATTTCATCTGCAGAGAGGGGGAATACCGTTTGTTTATTGATGAGCACAGGCATACCCGCGTTTGGTTGGCAAATGAGCGGTAGGTTGGTAACGGCTGCCATTTGACGAATGAGGTCTGTCAATTGTTCAGG
>SAAC01000164.1 GCA_009929605.1 Negativicutes bacterium | reverse complement strand
TGATGAGTATATGATCTTGTGCGTGTGTAGCCATCGCAAGGTGCAACGGTAGACTCGTGCCATTAGGCGCGTAAATTGTAGTAGCCGTACCAATCATAGGAGTGTCATAGTGACGAATTTCTTGGATGCCTCCTGGTAAACAACCGCCTATATGAACTGGTTGTTCAGCAGGAGATAAACGGGCAAGCACGATATCTAGTGCATCGCTGAGTACGCAAGAGGATAACGGTTTTAGTGCTTCTAGTTGCGTAGTTGTTAAACTTGCCTTATTGGGATTAATAGTAATCATAGGTGACCTCACTTTCACAAAAACTGCCATAGATCAACTGGTCTATGACAGTTTTTACTTTTAGTATATAGTTCTTAACAGGGTTCGGCAATTCTTAGAGGAGTGCCTCAATACCACGATATACGCCGGTGATAGCCATAACAGAGAGAATCACCATCGTGATAATAGCCCAAATGAGTAACTCTACAAATAATTTGCGACTTTCTTCGAGCCACATCATTGATGCCACCAGTAGCTAATAATTCACGTACTAACAAACCTTCTGGAGTGATAGGTGACATACGACCTGCAAAGGCGCCAAAGTCAGCAATGAGTGCCATCATTAATGGATTGAATCCACGGGCGATGGCTACTGGAATGGCAAAGGCTGGTAAAATCGCCAGTAATGGAATAGATCCAGGTCCTACAGCGGTTAAAATATAGCCCACCAAGAACATTACGATAGGAATGAGCCAATTGTGTTTACCTACCATACTTACACTACGTTTTGCCACAAGTTCTATGGTGCCATTTACGTTTAAAATACTAAATAAGAATGTTACACCAATAAGGGTGAAGAATAGGTTTCCATTAAATCCAGTGATGATTTGTTTGTCGTTAAGCCCCATGATATGGCCCATAAAGAAGGCTGCCATAATGGACAATACACCAACATTGAGCTTTCTGAAAAAGCCGATAGCGATAGCGGCAACGAGAAATAGGATTGTTAATACTGCCATACTCATAATAATGTCGCTCCTTTAGCTAATATCAGAATCCTATATATTGGAGAATGGAAGGGCTCTGATGGTAGCATAATTATTTACTTAAATTGGGAATTAGATTGGTTATAGTGACTATTTAAATACAATCGTTGTTGGGCTACCTGTTTCAATAGTGGTACCACTGAATGTAAGGGCTCCTGTTACAGGATCAGCCTTGAAGATACGAATTGTATCGGAATCTTCGTTTGCAATAATGAGGTCCTCGCCATCGGGAGAGAACATAAAGAAACGTGGTGTGAGGCCTAATACGGAATCATAACCAAGGGTGGTGAGGAATCCTGTTTCCTCATTGATGCGGTAGGATACTACACTTTCATGAATACGATTTGTACCGTAAAGGAATTTTTGGTTTGGACTGATGAGAACCGCACTCGCCTGACCTTGACCTGTATAGGTTTCTGGTATGGAAGGAATGATTTGGCGTGGTTCTAATGTGCCAGCTTGGTCGTCAAAACGATAGTATGTTACGGAGTTACCTTTTTCGTTCATTAAATATACACGTTTGTTGTCTTTGCTCACTGCTAGAGTGCGAGGCTCCGCATAAGTTCTAGCATCAATGTGGAAATGCTCTACTAGTTCACCGGTATCATTGTTAACTTTGAATACATAGACACGTTCATAACCAATATGACGACCTTGTGTTGGCACAAGTAACCAGTTACCTGTTTGGTCTAATTCACATTGATGAGCATGGGATACGCCTTCAGGCGTGAGACCCGCGATATGTGCTACATAGATGGCATCGCCAAGACTACCATCTTCTT
>SAAC01000163.1 GCA_009929605.1 Negativicutes bacterium | reverse complement strand
CGACTGATGATACCAAAACGATCACGCAATGGCGCCGCCAAAGCACCCGCACGTGTTGTAGCACCTACGAGTGTAAATTTTGGCAAATCGATACGCACGGAACGCGCACTCGGTCCCTTACCGATGATAATATCTAAAGCATAGTCCTCCATGGCGGAGTACAATACCTCCTCCACGCTACGGGATAGACGATGGATTTCATCGATAAATAATAAGTCATGGTCATCCAAATTTGTCAGGAGGGCCGCTAAATCACCAGCACGTTCAATGGCCGGACCAGAGGTCACTCGAAAATTAACGCCCATTTCATTCGCAATAATGCCTGCCAATGTGGTTTTACCAAGGCCTGGTGGTCCATAGAGCAGAACATGATCCAAGGACTCTTCACGTTGTTTCGCCGCTTGGATATAAATGCTCAAATTCTTTTTCGCCGCTTCTTGGCCGATATATTCTTTAAAATAACGAGGCCGCAAACTATATTGCCACATATCCTCTTCTTGTTCATCTTTTCCTACGAGACGGTCTTCTTCGTTCATGATTAACGTCCTTTCCCAATTTCAGCTAATGCAGCCTTAATCAACGTTGGTACATCACGAGTACCATCATCAAGACGCTCCACAATAGTTTCTACTTCATTTTGTGCATACCCAAGGGCTACGAGACCATCGATAGCCTCCCCTGCTGGGCCACCTACAGTAATGCCAATTGGCTGCACTGCAGCAACAGTATTCACAGAAATTGTGGTCATTTTGGCTAATTTATCTTTCAATTCAAGTACTAAACGTTCTGCCGACTTCTTGCCAATACCAGGTAATTTAGTGAGCTGAGCCACTTGACCATTTAAAATAGCCAATTTGAAAGCCTCCGGCGTCATGCCAGATAGAATACCTAGACCTACCTTAGGACCAATACCAGATACGGAAATCAACAAAATGAATAATTCGTATTCATCCTCTGTGGAAAAACCATAGAGTTGCATAGCATCTTCACGAACGTTTAAATACGTAAATAATGTGGACTCTTCACCTTCCACCAATAATTGTCTTGTTGTAGTCGGTACATACACGCGATAGCCCACACCATGTACATCTACATAACAAGCATCCTTAAATAGATGTGTTACCACACCACGTACATAACCAATCATAGCTGTACCTTTCTAGTCAATCGATCACTATGAGAACTATGAGCCGTACAAATGGCCACTGCCAATGCATCAGCGATATCATCAGGCTTGATTTTCTCACGGATACCTAAAATACTCATGGTCATATAAATGACTTGTTGTTTATCAGCCTTACCATACCCTACTACGGCTTGCTTAATTTGCAATGGAGTATATTCATAAATGGGAATACGTTGCTGTTCTGCGGCTAATAAAATCACACCACGGGCCTGACCAACGGTGATGGCCGTTGTTACATTGCGGTTAAAGAATAATTCTTCCACGCCGAATTTGTCTGGCTTGTATTCCTCTAATATATCACTGAGATCATTAAACAGGATTTCTAGTCGTTGTGCATCTGTTTTATCCGGTGTCGTTGTAATAGCACCATAGGCAACAGGTGTTAATTTGCTTCCATGAACATCAATAATCCCATATCCACAGATAGCCGTCCCCGGGTCAATACCAATAATACGCACGCTAGTCTCCTTTAAAACTTCTCATAAAAATGAGATAAGCAAAATGCTTACCTCATTTACATTCTAATCTATTTAATTATATCACATTTGTTCGATAAAATTAAGAGCGCTACCGCAATCAAGCAGTAGCGCTTTCATTATTTTATTCTTCGTCTTCTGGCAAGATACCATTGTG
>SAAC01000053.1 GCA_009929605.1 Negativicutes bacterium | reverse complement strand
GCTAAAGTTGTAAAAGGCGAAAAAGTAGAAGCTAAAATCCCTGCAGAATTGAAACTTGTTACAAAACAATAATTGATTCATCGATAGAAACACTCGAAACAGATTATGAAAAGGCGATGCCCACACAATCGTGTAGGCATCGCCTTTTATGTTCCTATCGCCCATATTTATGCTTATAATAGGGGTTATAGGAACAATTCATTTTGTCCTATACCCCCTATAATTGCTAAGAGGCCCGAGCATTGCACAAACGCAATGCTCGGGCCTCTTTCAACATCGTAACACTTACGAATAGTTTCTTATTTAAACTCTTCGCCAGTCAACAACAAGTAAGCTTCTTTGTATTTAGCCAATGTTTTGTCGATAATGTCTTGTGGCAAGGAATCGCCAGGATGAGCGGATAGGTAATCACGTACGAATTGTTTGTCATAGGATGGTTGACCTTGACCAGCTTTGTAGCCTTCTAATGGCCAGAAACGACTGTTATCTGGTGTTAGGATTTCATCGCCCAATACGATTTGACCGTTTTCATCTAGGCCAAATTCGAATTTAGTGTCGGCAATGATGATGCCTTTTTCCAATGCGTATTCAGCACATTTTTTGTAAATCGCCAAAGTAAAATCACGCAATTGTTCCATGTATTCTTTGCCTTTACCAGGGAAGTCTTTTTCAAGCCATTCAGCGCCTTCTTCCATGGAGATGTTCATGTCATGTTCGCCCAAAGGAGCTTTTGTGGATGGTGTGAACAAAGGTTCAGGCAATTGTTGGCATTCTTGTAATCCTTCTGGTAATTGAATACCGCAGATATGGCCTTCTTTTTTATAGCTTTCCCAACCGGAACCAGTGATATAACCACGAACGATACATTCTACAGGAAGCATAGTCAATTTTTGGCTCTTCATGCTATTGCCTTCGAATGCAGGAGTTTGGAAGAACTCAGGCATATCTTTTGTATCGATGGAAATCATGTGGTTAGGAACGATGTCTTTTGTGAAATCGAACCAGAATTTGGACATTTTATTAAGAATAGCACCTTTTTCAGGAATTGGTTCTTTCAAAATGTTATCGAACGCAGAAATGCGGTCAGTACAAACGATAATCAAGCTATCATCTAAATCATATAATTCACGAACTTTACCTGCTTTGAATGGTGTGTAAGTTTTCATGTTGTGTCTCCTCTTTAACTTAAAGGGTATATTGATACTTTCATTATATTCCTAATTTGAAAGAAAACCAATACTCGAAACTGCGAAGATACACATAAATACTATGCTAGAACAGGCATTAATAAGATTTGTGAAAGAAATTATTAATGCCTATAATAATTAGTTCAACTAACAAATATATTTTTCATTAATAATGATAATCTACAATATTGCTATTTTACTAGCTTTTTAGTGTCTAATATAAAATCAATCTGTTAGTAATTAATTAGAATATGAAATTATTTATCGCGCTAATAAAGCTGCCACTTGAGCCTTCAATGTTTCTACGTCTGCTTCAAGGCTAGCATTTTTAGCTTCTAACTGAGCATTTTTATCTTGCAATGCAGTTACTTCATCTTGCATTACATAAATGGAGCTAATTGGACCACCTTTATAACGAGCAGGTACTTTGTCTTCACCACTGAGGTTACCAATTTTCCATGTCACACCTGCATTAGCCATTAAATGACCATCAGAACCTTTAGCCCATGCCACACCGGCATTGAACATAGTGCTTTCATTTTTATAATGAGCCACACCTAATGCCATGGCAGATTTCTCACGATACACACCAACTCCTGCCATGATTTGTGTACGTTCCATTGGATTGTATTGCATTGGTTTCAATGCTGCCAACTCTACATTCATAGCATCCCCACGGTTGCTTTCATCACGAAGGTCAGATAAAGACGATTTTAAATTATTAATGCTGTCTGTATTAGCCGCAATATTATTAGCATTTGTAGCAATATTCGCTGTATTAGTAGCAATATTATCTGCATTTTTTGCAAAGTTTTTTTGCTTGCCATTTTTTACTCCTCCTACAACTCTAATATTTAGGTATAAAAAATCTCTTTTATCTAAAATAGAGCTAAATATATATCTTAAAATATATTTGACCCACTATCGCTCTCTGGTTATGCCATGTTCAATCTTTTATCCGCGTAAAAGCTAACACAAGCCCTCTCATAAAATAATAATATTATTTGTTTATAATTATTACAAGTTATTTTAATTATGACAAATTCCATAGTACATACATAAACAACAGGTGTATATCCTGCATTCCCCTTGAAGCTTTGCTTCTCGAAGTAAAACAGGATATACACCCATGTTAGCTAAATCAAATTTTTTTCAAAAAATATAGTAATATGCTTTTTCCCTTTTAACTGAGTTCTTTTAAACTCCACAAACCCCATGTTTTTATACATATCTTGTAACCAAGGATGTTGTGCGGCCGTACCCAAGGTTACTACAGGCGTTCTATACACCGTACGAAGTAAATCCTCAGTATAGGCTAATGTTTTCTTTGCATATCCTTTGCCCTTATGTTGTGGGGCCGTAACAAAATGCCCAATATGAGGGAAGCCTTTTATCGTGCCCTTACCAATCCAAGGCATGCGAAGTGAAATAGAACTCACCAGTTGATCATCTACATACAAACCATACGTAGGCTGCTCTTTCACCCAATCAATAGATTGTTGTAATGTAAAATCAGTGGCCTCAAAAGAAATAGGAAACTCCTTATTCGCCGCATATCCATCTACCAATACACGATGATACTCTGTCGCATCGTCTACCGTTAATAATCTAAATACCTCTGCCATAATTACCTCCTATAGCGCTGCGCTATCCAGTGGAGAATCAGGTTCCAGTGTGAGATAACGGCTTAGGAATTTGCGAGTACGTTCTTCCTTAGGATGTTCTAACACAATCTTAGGATCGCCTTGCTCTACGATAACTCCGCCTTCCATAAACACCACTTGGTCCGCTACTTCCTTAGCAAAGCCAATTTCATGAGTCACAATAATCATTGTTACATTCAAATCACGAGCGATTTTACGAATAACCGCCAACACTTCACCCACAAGTTCTGGATCAAGAGCACTTGTAGGTTCATCAAATAAGATAACCTGCGGATCCATCGCCAATGCACGAGCAATACCAATACGTTGTTGTTGACCACCAGATAATTGCACTGGGTAGTAATCATCAAAGCCTTCCATGCCAACTTCTTTCAGGAATTTTTGAGCAATCTCGCGTGCAGCGGACTTATTCATTTTCTTAACCGTCACAAGCCCTTCCATGATGTTCTCGATAACAGTTTTATTAGAGAACAGATTGTAAGACTGGAATACCATAGACGTATTACGTCGCACATTCAAGATTTCCTTATTGCTAGCCGTTTTTAAATCTACTTTAATATCATTTAATTCCATCGTTCCTTGATCTGCTTTTTCCAAGAAGTTCAACGTACGAAGGAATGTGGTTTTACCACTGCCAGATGGGCCAAGGATAGCCGTTACGGAACCAGTTGAGACCGTTAGGTCGATACCTTTCAGAATCTCACGATTCCCGAAAGATTTATGTACATTTTTTATGTTAATCATACTGCATTACCTCGTTTATATTTGCTTGCATAAATTTCAAGACGATGGAATACGAATTCAAAGAAAATACCCAACGCCCAGAACATACAAGCTACCACAATGTAGGCTTCAAAATACTGCGAATTTTCCTCTGTATATAGTTTCGCTGCACCAAACAATTCAATAACGGTGATAACAAACACGATACTAGTACTCTTCATAGTATTCAAAAATTGATTTGTAAATAGAGGCAACACGAATACTGTCGCCTGTGGCAACACGATACGACGGAACGCTTGGAACCAAGTCATACCAATGGCCTGTGCCGCTTCCATTTGGCCTTTTGGCACGGATTGGAGGGCTGCACGGAAAATTTCACTCAAGTACGCACCTGTGTGTAATGTTAAACCAACGATGGCGATGAGCATAGCTGGTACACGTTCAAAGGGAATGTGAAAGCCGGTAGAATCCTCAACTGCCAAGAATACGATAGGAAGTCCATAATATACTAAATAGAGTAATACCATATTAGGAATACTACGACAGATTAACACATATAAATAACTCAATTGTCCTAAAACAGGCACTTTATTCATTTGCATAACGCAACTAAATAAGCCTAATAGTGTACCAAATACAATACTCATAAATGTAATATATAGGGTCACTTTTAAATAAGGAATAACCGCCCAGAAGGTGCCATATATATAGGTTGTATCAATAATACTCTGTTCCATGGCCTACTCCTCACTCAATAATACACGCTCAGTTTGGCGCTCACCAACAGTATAACGTTTCTCGATCCAACGTCCCGCTGTTGTAACTATAAAAATTAACACTGCATAGATAATGGCCGCATCAACGAATAATTCAAGGTAACGTTGACTATTGCCACCCATCAAATCAGCTCGACGCATCATATCGACAACACCAACATTAAATACTAATGCTGTACCTTTCAACATACCTATAATCAGGTTAGTTAACGGAGGGATACTCAATGTAAACGCCTGGGGCAAGATAATTCGTACGTAACTTTGTAATTCTGTCATGCCAATAGCCATAGCCGCTTCCTTTTCACCTTGAGATACAGCAGAAATACTAGCGCGCATAATCTCCGCACTATATGCTGCAATATGCAATGTAAATACTACATACACAAACACCAATCCTGGTAAGTTCCGTACATTCATCCCTAAATGACTCATAATCTCAGGAACACCGAAATAAATAAGGAATAATTGCACTAAGAATGGAGTTCCTCGCATAAAGGAAATAAATACCACCAAGATTTGATTTAATACTGGCACTTTTTTGATTCTTACTATAGCAATTAAGGAGCCCAGTAAAATTCCAAGAACAGCTGACACTGCCGTTATCATCAATGTTACATGAATATAGGATAACAAAGTTGGTAATGACTGTATCATATATCCTACATCAAAATATTTACTCATGGGTAATGTCCTTTCCATAAGATAAAAATTAGAATTGGGCTGTAACGATAGTTCATTACAGCCCCACTCTATACACTAGGTTTTATACATTTGTATACTACGAAGTAATAAAACCATGCATTACATATATTAGCTAACACTACTTTTGAGCTGGTTCTACAGTAAAGTCGCCACCAAGATATTGCTCAGATAATTTTTTAAGTGTACCGTCTGCTTTCATTTCCTTCATAGTTTTATCAATTTGATCTGCTACTTTTTTCATATCATCAGTTTTCTTCGTTAAGAAATAAGTAGGAACAACAGCTAATACATCGCCAACAGCTTTAACTGGTAGACCACGATCTTTTACAGCAGAATTAATTACATATTCATATTCACCCGCTGCATCAGCACGACCTGTTGCTACTAAGTTTAAGGATTCCGCACTACCTTTATCTGTGTAAACCACTTCGATTGGCGGATTAGCTGTTTTATTAAATTCATCAACTAATTCACGGAACTCAGAAGAAATAGTAACTACGATTTTTTTACCTTTTAAGTCTTCTAAACTATTAATATCATTACGATCATTTTTAACAGCTAGTTTACGAGTAGAATAATTATTTACTTCATTAGTATAATTGTATTTTGCTTCACGAGTAGGATTACGACGCATTTGGTTTGCAATCATATCTACTTGGCCCGCATCCATTGCTACAAACGCAGCATCTGTTGCCATTGGCTTGAATTCAAAATGTAAATTAGGATTGCGACGTTCAATTTCTTTTACAAGCTCAACATCATATCCTGTCAAATTACCTTTATCATCTGTATAGGAGTATGGTCTTGCAGTACCACGTGTA
Source organism: Negativicutes bacterium (assembly GCA_009929605.1). GTDB lineage: Bacteria > Bacillota > Negativicutes > Veillonellales > Veillonellaceae > Veillonella > Veillonella absiana. The sequence continues at coordinate 3,728 of SAAC01000053.1, read as the reverse complement.
GCTACAACAATAGTTTTTGCATCTTTATTAACTGCTGCCTTATTGCTGCTACCAGCATCATCTGCACAGCCAGCTACTACAAAAACACCTAATGCTAATGTAGCAACTGCTAATAATTTACCTAATTTTTTAGTATTAAACATTGTTCTCTTCCTTCTATCTATAATTTATATTAATTATAATTGCTGAATCACATGTAATATGGACCCCATATCTTTATATTTTTTGAAAGCTTCAAAAAGCTCATCAATACGATTTTGTGTAGTTCCCTGTAATAATTTCACAGTTAAATCTTCTATAGTGAAAGGTGTTGCTGGAGAGCCTTTCGGATTATCTATATTTGCAACCAATATTTCACCAGTGTTCAATGTAACTTTAATTTCTGTAACTCGCACATCTTGTGGCACTGGAGGCAAATCATTAACACGAGAGATTTTTGGCAATGCCCGTGTAAATTCCTCTGGTACAGCTTCTATGTGGAATAACTCATCTCTAATACATCCATATTCAAAAATTTGCCATAACACATATTCAATGGAAAACTGCCCCTCTCGACCTGATTTAGGATTTTTATATTTTAAGCCCTTATCATTACCTGGTGGAAAATGAATCGTCATGCTCGCTACATGAGACCAGATACTATCTCCACTTGCACCAAAACGTTCTATCAATCGATCATAAATATCTTGTGTGCCTGCGGCACCGCAAATACCTGCCGAACAATACTGATGTACTTTCATCCATAAACCAGGACTAATAATCTGTCCTGGTTGTAGCCATACATCATTAACATCCTGTTCAGTAATGGTGTGATTAGCAATAATTTTCAACCACCCTGTATCAGAATTAAACGGAATAACACTCGTTTCCAATGATGTATTCTCCAATAATTCATATGACCAAACAGCATTTCTAGCTGCAAGACCAACATGTAAAGGTTTCCCATCAGTACCATATTGAAATGACATACCACTTGATTGTGTGGCGCCCAAAGAAATGAGTTGAGCCAATCTTTCACCAGTAAAGCCTCGCAAACGGCCAATAGCCACTGCTGCACCAATAGGTCCTACCGTAGCAGTCGGATGCCATCCCTGAGAACGATGGCTTGGATTAATCCATTTACCAATCAAACCCTCTAATTCTGCCCCTGCCACATAGGCAGTTAAGAAATCCTGCAAGGTATCTGTTGGTTTTGCCACTGCTAATAATGCGGAAAAAAGTACGGTACTAAAATGACCTGCCAAATTTGCTTGTGCGTCATCATAATCAAGATAATGAGAAGTATAACCATACCAAAATGCTTGCTGTTCTGAGGAGGACTTAGCAATTTGTTGCAAATCAATGTAGTCTAAATCTTGATTAGTTTGGTAATTTGCCATTTCAATAACCTTAGCTTCATGCCTAGCTGCTAACAATGCAGCTAGATAGTCAACTAAAGCAATCACAGATTGATTAAACAGGTCCCGTCGATTGGTAAGATTTGTGCCCTCAATATGTGCTACAAGCGTTTTTGTAATTGTATCCATTGTAGGGCCTCCTTATATCATGGACCTATAATCAAACTAACTATCTACAGAAGTTTATTTCCCAAACTTCTCAGCTCTATCATTCGGTTCATTCCAAACGCTAAGGTCTGGACCTTTTGGAATAATCCGCGGTAGATCTTCGAATGGTGTATGATCAACAAAATAGTAACGTTTACGAATAGCATCGAAATCTGTTGTTCCACCGAATGCAGGGTTGGAGTACAAATCCTTTGCATAATTCCACAAGTTTGGATAATCTACCAAACGCTTCTTGTTAACCATATATTTTTGATAGGAACCAATCTGCAATAACACCTGCTGGGCGGAGCGGATCAACAACCCCTTTTGAAATGACCTTATCAAGGCCTAATAAATCAACAGCGATGGCTACACGATGTGCCCACGGACAATGCTTAGACCAAATCAATCGATAACGACCGGGCTCTGCTGGTGCAAAACCGGCTTCATTACCAAATGGTGTGGTAAATTGCGGTTCTTCATAATCAGAATATTTTTTCCGTTGGTTAAAGTTAGAAGCTACCTCACCATCATATTCTTTTTGTTCCCCTTGACGTGGATTGCTAGATTGCAACTCAGAAAAGTCGATTGGGCAAGGATTCTTAGCTCGTTGAAACTCTACATGTTTACGAGCTTCAGCAATGTCAGGATCCTTAATTTTACTTACATCTATGGTTTCACTCACGTGAATTCCCCCTCTTTCACAATTTTATTTGCTGAATTTCTCAGCACGATCATTCGATTCTTTCCAAATATTGTCATCTGGACCTTTTGGAACTAAACGTGGCAAATCTTCAAAAGGCGTATGATCTACATAGTAAAAACGTTTACGCATGGAATCGAAGTCTGTTGTACCACCGAATGCTGGATTGGAGTACAAGTCTTTCGCATAGTTCCACAAGTTTGGATAATCTACCAAACGTTTTTTGTTAACCAAGTATTTTTGGTAGAACACGAGGTCAAAACGCGCAAGCGTTGGGAACAAGCGGATATCTGGGTCAGTGATTGTATCACCCATCAAGTAACGACGAGTACTCAAGCGTTCTTCAAGCCAATCCAAACGATCAAAGATACGGTCGAAGTAGTATTCGTAATCTTTTTGACTAGTTACTAGCGCTGCAAGGTTAACAGCAAGGTTAACATCTGCATAGATGATTACGTTTAACGCATCAATATCGGCACGCAATTCTTCTGGATAAATATCTGGTGCATTAGGGTCGATGAAATCTTTGAAACCCAATGCCAATTCTGTAGTCAACGCATGGTAATCATTGTTTACTACAGCCCCAGTTGTTACGTCCACGATAGCTGGTACAGTGGAACGTGCATCATAGTTAGGGTCGCCTTTGCGATACGCTTCTCCAAGAGAATGAATGCCCAAGACTGGATCAACATTATCTTTGTCCAATGTGAAGAACCAGTCTGCAATAACGCCTGCTGGACGAAGTGGATCTGCACTACCTTTGGAAATGACTTTATCTAATCCTAGTAAATCGATAGAAATAGCAATACGATGCGCCCAAGGACAATGTTTGGACCAAATCAAACGGTAACGGTCTTTTTCAGCAGGTAGGAAACCTGGTTCGTTGCCGAATGGCGTTGTGAATTGAGGTTCTTCATTATCGGAATATTTTTGACGTCGGTTAAAATTAGAGTTTACATCGCCTTCGTATTCTTTTTGCTCCCCTTGGGAACGAGGGTTGCTAGATTGGAACTCAGAAAAATCAATTGGACAAGGATTCATGGCACGTTGGAATTCAACTTCCTTACGAGCCGCGGCAATCGCCGGATCCTTGATTTGGCTTACATCTACATTATCACTCATGGTTTAACACCCTTTCTATTTATCGGTATCTATTAGCATTCTGCTAATAGTGTATATCTAATTTGAATCTTTCTTCTTTATAAAAGCTACGCCATGGTTACATCCGACCTATATCCCTATGAGGTATATTTTCATCAGGTATGTACCTGTGTAGTTTTTAATTCCTCTTTTTAAAGTAGGCTATAAGTACATTATATCTTTCATTTTATCCCATGTCAATAATAGGAATTAAATTTCAGATACCATATATCTATAATTAGCTATAGTTTAAGGCAATATAAAAGCACTATACATCGGTTAGGACTAACAATGTATAGTGCTTGTATAATATATTTATTATTATAGATTCAACAATCTTC
>SAAC01000162.1 GCA_009929605.1 Negativicutes bacterium | reverse complement strand
TGATACGCCTGATGATTTATTTGAAGCTTATTTAGATACCGTCTATGCAGCTTAAATTATTTGGTTAAAGGTGTTCAATTTGAACTTGCAATTTTAGTACAAAAATCTGGTGAAGTATTTGTGCTAGATGAACCAAGTAGTGGATTACATGATAAAGATATTGTTCTTATTTTAAAACTTTTACGTCGTTTGGTTAATCAAGGTAATACCGTAATTATTATTGAGCATCGATTAGAGTTAATTGCTAAAGCTGATTGGATTATTGATTTAGGTCCTGAAGGTGGCTCTAATGGTGGACGTATTGTATTTGAAGGGATTCCATCAGATATAATATATAATGACAAGTCTCTAACAGGCAAGTATTTGAAAGCAGGTATGTAACATGTCCTACTGCACAGTAGCTAATGACTATGAACTAGATAAAATCTACCACGACACAGAATGGGGGATTCCCGTTCATGACGATCAGAAACAATTTGAATTTCTCATGATGGAGGTCATGCAATGTGGCCTCAATTGGCGTATGATGCTCAATAAACGAGAGATCTTTCGTGAATGCTTTGCTAATTTTGATTATAATGAGGTTGCAAACTTTGGTGACAGCGATATAGAACGTATCATGGATACACCAGGTATGATTCGGTCTCGTCGTAAAATCGAAGCCGTTATTTCTAATGCCCAAAGATTTATTGAGGTACGCCGTGAATTTGGTACATTCTCTGAATTTTTGTGGGCTTTCACAGAGGGAAAAACAGCATTATATATTAATCATGAAAAGGGTATTATTCCAGCTAGCAACGGATTGTCTACAAAGGTTAGCAAGATTTTGAAAAAGCGCGGGTTTAAATATCTTGGTCCTGTGACGGTATATTCCCACATGCAAGCGGCGGGTATGATTAATGATCACTCTCATGATTGTGTACGCTATGAATTGATAAATAGTAACTATCCGACAATAGAAATGCCTTGCGATGATGAATAAGGGGTAGTCGATTTTAGTGAATAAATAGAATAGTAATTTCTAAACAAAGGAGATACTTGTACTTCAGTTTATATGAACTGACTCCAAGTATCTCCTTTACTGTGTGCGCCCAGCATGGGCGCAGTCTCAAGGGTGAAAGTCCCAAACGCGGGTTAATCGTGCCAAGCGTATAGCCGAAGGCAAGGGTGTCCATCGTGAGGTGGAATCTGAAGGAAGCCGGATACTGAAAAAAAAATCAGTGGGCAAATCTCTGGTCCGACGGATAGAAATCACATATAAGGCAGGAGTAACTGGGTGAGGTTGCACTTCAAACTGAAGCCCGAAACGATTCGAAGCCAATCCTGTAAATGTGGCGGATAGATGGAGAGAAAGACTGTGCTCTTACCTGGGGAGATCTCATAGGTGGGGAAAAAAATCCATAGTAACAACGAACTATGAAAAGTCAGCAGACGTCATAGTACTGGGGGAAAAATTTTTTTTCAGGAAGGACTGAACAATCTTAATTCTAAGTACAGAAAGCGAGGGTAGTACATAATGACAACAGAAAATAACAAGACAGTTAGCTGTCTGCAAAGAGATACTGTGGAACAGGAAGGGTATGCAGAAGCGTTGAGTGATACTACTACACAACTAGAGGAACAGAATGGCGTAATGTTATTGAAACGAATACTTCATCGAGACAGTCTTAATGAAGCATTTAAGCGTGTTAAACGCAACAAAGGTGGTGCTGGAGTTGATGATAGAACCAATCTTTTCAGATTGCAGTTATGGGTACAGACCGAACCGAAGCGCACAACAAGCCGTTAAGCGGGTACAACAGTACGCTGAGGAAGGTTATACCTATGCGGTCTCACTCGA
>SAAC01000010.1 GCA_009929605.1 Negativicutes bacterium | reverse complement strand
ATTACCATCCTTTAGAGAGGATTCTTATGTGGATGCCTATTCTCGCCCTGAAAGTATGGGTGGATTAAATTATCGTGTACCGAATGATTTTAAATTTGTATCGGATACAGTGGATGAAAAAGGTGTTCGTATCATAATCTATGCAAATCCGAAGCACCCTGATACAGATTTGTTTATGGTTAGATTAAATGACAATCACTTTAAAGTAGATTATCGCAATGATTATCCAATCTATCTATATGCTAGAATGATGGATAAATTTTTAGAAGAGAAACGGCCTATGGATAAAGCTGAAATTGTTTTTGCAAACAACCTAGTTGGTACATATATTAGCTATACAGGTCGTAAAACAGAAATTTATTGACGTTATTTAGATATTTATGTGCCGAATCAGACTTATATGCATCGAATTGGATTTGATACGAAAGAATACCATCCTGAATACGAACAGATTATGCGAGATATCACCATGAGTGTATCTGTACAAAACTCTGAAACTGGTGAAACGCATAATTGGCTGCAATGGCCAAATTTGTTAGAGCAGATAGATCACAGGAAAAAATAATACAGAAATCAGCAAAGCCCCGAAGGCTCATTCGGGGCTTTCATCATGATATTAAGAAGAATCGAACTATAAAAAGTCCATTATATAAAAACAAAACTATGTGGTTGATATCACATTTAAAATACCTTAATCCCTGCTGAATTAAGGAGTTTACTGAATTATATGAAATTTTGAAAATCTATAGATTTCTTGTTGACAGAGATAAATGTCTGCTGTAGAATTACAAACATCAAAACAACTACATGAATTTGAGAATGACGACGATCGAAATTAGTACTTTAATATCCGTTCTACAGAGAGATAAATCTAGGCTGGAAATTTATTGAATAGGAATTTTAGGAATGCATTCGTGAGTTAATCAGCAGAACTAATAGTAGGCTGATTCGGAATCCTCCGTTATGGGATTATGAGCTAGATAGGTATCTAGGAACAGAGTGGAATCGCGGGACACTGCCTCTGAGGTGGGGTGGCCCTATTTTTTTTACTCTTTTTTATTCCTACCTTAACAGTGTATATAGCGTATTGGTTTAATCCTTTAAAAATAATAGGTTAATGGAAAGGGGGATACATATGAATAACAAAAGATCTTCAGATGTGAATGGTTGGTTACGACGTCACAGTAAGTCTATTATTATAGGCGCGCTATGTGTGGTGGCCGTGGCTGCCATTGGTAATTACATAGTGAATGCTAGCTATCAAGAACGTCATAATATTTTGAATGTATCCTATGATCCGACTCGTGAATTATACACAGATTATAATCAAAAATTTGGTACCTATTGGGAAAATACTACAGGCGAAACATTAGAGTTTAGTCAATCCAATGGTGGTTCTGGTAAACAGGCACGAGCTGTTATGGAGGGACTAGATGCCGATGTGTTGAGTCTAGCACTCGCCTACGATGTGGATAAGGTAGCTAACACCGGACTCATCAATCAAGAATGGCGAGACCGATTTCCTAATCAGTCCGTACCATATACCTCGTTGGTAGTCTTTCTTGTGCGAAAGGATAATCCAAAGCATATTCAAGATTGGAATGATTTGGCTCATGATGATGTATCCATTGTCGTACCGAATCCTAAAACCTCTGGTGCTGCTCGGTGGATTTACTTGAGCGTTTGGGCCTATGGCAGAGAACGATATCAAGGTAATGAGGCGGACATTAAAACTTTCATCAAATCCGTCTATGGTCATGTAAAGGTATTGGATTCTGGCTCACGTGATTCTACAACGAGTTTCGTAAATCGCAAACAAGGTGATGTATTGATTGGTTGGGAAAACGAAGCACTGCTCATCATGCACGATTATCCTGGCGAATATGAAATGATAATTCCATCCATTACGATGCGAACCGATTTGCCAGTGGTGGTTGTAGATGAGGTGGTGGATCGCAAACACACCAGAGATATTGCACAAGGCTATATTCAATATCTCTACTCCGATGAGGGACAGCGGGTGATTGCAGAACACAATTACCGTCCTATTAATCAAGATATTTTAAAAGAATATAATCAGAAATTCAAACCAGCTAATACTGTGACAATTGATAGTTTTGGTGGCTGGAGTGCAGCACAGCAAGTTCATTTTAGTGAAGGAGGGACATTTGATGAAATTTATGAATTGTAACACATCAGTGATACCTGGATTTACCATCAGCCTGACGGTGTCCATGTTGTATCTATCCCTCATTGTATTGATTCCGGTGGCCATATTTTTAATTGATTCCACAGGCATGGGGCTGAATAAATTCATTGATACTATCGTCAGTGAACGCGTTATCCATGCTTATGTCATTACCTTCGGCACATCCTTGATTGCAGCCATAGTGAATGCCATTATGGGAACCATCTTAGCATGGGTGCTAGTGAGGTATCGGTTTCCAGGTCGGCGCATTATGGCGGGGCTCGTGGATCTACCTTTTGCATTGCCTACGGCGGTGGCGGGGATTGCCCTTACATCGTTATATGCCGAGTCCGGTTGGTTTGGTCAATTCTTTTATTCCCTAGGCATCGAGACGGCCTTTTCTGAAATTGGCATTATCATTGCCTTGGTGTTTGTGGGCATACCGTTTGTGACACGGACGGTAGAACCGGTGCTCCATGAATTTGATGAACAATATGAGGAGGCGGCGTTGGTGATGGGCGCGAATGGTTGGAAACGATTCACCTCCATCATTTTGCCAGAAATTTATCCATCTATTTTGTTGGGCGCAGGCTTGGCTTTTGCTAGAGGTGTGGGGGAATACGGTAGCGTCGTATTCATCTCTGGTAACTTACCTTTTAAAACAGAGATTGCGCCATTATTAATTATGAACCAACTAGAGGCTTATGATTATGATGCAGCGGTTGCCATTGCGTTGGTGCTGTTGGTGTTTTCGTTTCTTTCATTAGCGGCTATCAATTTGTATCAACGACATGTGTATCAGCTGCGAGGGGCCTGATAGGTGAAAGTTACGAAATGCATATGAATGGCAGTTACGCAGAACATTGATAATACACTAGTTTACATTAGTTTGATTGAGAAGGAATGAGAGGTGGTTACTCGTGAATGAACGCATGACAAAAATAATTTTAATTACGATAGCCACGGTATTTTTAGCGGTTATGTTGGTGGCGCCCCTAGCCGTCGTTATGATAGAGGCGCTGAAACAAGGCGTAGCCGTGTATTGGGCATCATTACAAGAACCTTATGCACAAAAGGCCATTTATCTCACCATATTCACGGTGGTTGTAGCGATAACGCTAAATTCTATATTTAGTATCTTAGCCGCATGGGCCATTACGAAATTTGATTTCAAAGGGAAAATCGTATTTGAATCCTTAATTCAATTGCCACTGGCTATATCCCCAGTCATTATCGGTTTGATGTTGATCTTGATGTATGGTCGTCAGAGCCCACTGTACACGATATTGCGAGACTATGATATTTCAGTAGTGTTCTCCATCATCGGCGTCACCATTGCGGTCATCTTTGTGACAATTCCTTTTATCGTACAAGAACTCGTTCCGTTGATGAAAGTCCAAAGCCGTAGCGAAGAAGAAGCGGCCACATTGATGGGGGCCAGTTGGTGGACCATATTTTGGAATGTAACATTCCCCAATATCCGATTTGCCCTCATGTATGGCATTGTCCTAGCTTCATCAAGGGCAATGGGCGAGTTCGGTGCTGTGTCAGTCATTTCTGGACATATTCGAGGGCGTACGAACACATTACCACTGCATGTGGAACTGTTATATAACGAATACAATTTTACGGCTGCCTTTGCAGTGGCATCGGTGCTAGTGATGGCATCCATTATCTTATTAATCATTAGAAATATATTAGAGTGGATTGGTGAAAGGAGGCTCCAAGAATGAGTTATGAAGTAGAATGTCGAGAACTCGTAAAATCTTATGGAGATTTTCTAGCCTCTAATCATATTAACTTTGGTATTGCACCAGGGCGCTTGGTAGGCATCCTTGGACCAAGTGGTAGTGGTAAAACAACTATGCTTCGCATGATTGCAGGCTTAGAAACACCCGATTCTGGGGATATCCTCATCGGCCGAAAACGTGTTAATGATGTACCGCCTGGTGAGCGTGGCATCGGATTCGTATTCCAAAATTATGCGTTGTTCAAGCATATGACGGTGGCTGAAAATATCGCCTTTGGGATGAAACTAAAAAATTATGATAGCAAAACGATTACTTCTCGTGTAGCCGACATGATAGATCTCATTGGATTATCTGCACAGGCGAATGCATACCCTATGAAATTATCTGGCGGTCAACGTCAACGGGTGGCCTTTGCTAGGGCTTTGGCACCGCAACCAGATCTATTATTATTAGACGAACCATTTGCCGCTATTGATGCTAAGGTTCGCAAGGATTTGCGTCAATGGTTGCGGCAGACCATCTCTCAGTTGGGAATTACAAGTATTTTTGTGACCCATGACCAAGATGAAGCCGTTGAGGTGGCCGATGATATTATCGTCATGAATAAAGGTCGCGTAGAGCAAATGGGAACGCCTACAGATATTTACCGTAATCCTAAAACTCCATTTGTAGCACAATTCATTGGTGAACATGCGAAAGTGAGTAATGTCGCTAAATTTAGAGGCTTTCACCAAGAGGCGCATGCGAATAGGGAAGGGATCATACGGCCTGAGTTTATTGAACTGGCCAAGAAACAAAGTGAATTATCTATGCCGGTGTCAGCCGATAAAGGCATTGTGCGGGGCGTATATTTCAGAGGTCGCATGTTAGAGGTAGAAATCGACGTAGCTGGTGAACTGCTGAGAGGTACCTGGAGCTTAGATAAGGATCCTCTAACAGTTGGAGATGAGGTATACCTCTGTATTCATTATATTTGTGAATTTAATGACGATGGCGCAACGATTCTCGAGAACAGTGCAAGGTCGGCAGACAATTATGTAATTATTTAGATAGATGCAGTGTAAGTATACATTGAGTAAGGACTGGATATGGAGATGAAACGATATATATGCGATGCCCTCATCATTGGGGGCGGTGCCGCTGGGTGTTATGCAGCAATTTCTCTGAGTCGATTAAACCCAGATATGAATATCCTACTGGTGGATAAAGCACCCATAGAGCGTAGTGGTTGTCTAGCGGCTGGGGTCAACGCATTGAATGCGTATATTACAAAGGGTCAAACACCTCAAAATTATGTGGACTATGCCATAAAGGATGGTCATGGTATCGTTCGACCAGATCTCCTGTTGACCATGAGCGAACGATTAAACCACGTCACCCAAGATATGGAACAATTAGGTCTCGTCATTTTGAAAGATGAGTATGGTGACTATGTAGCCAGAGGCAATCGGAATATCAAAATTAATGGAGAAAATATAAAACCTATTTTAGCGAAGGCTGTGAGACAGGCTAAGAATATTCAAGTTTTGGAACGGGTGACGATGACGGATTATATGTTGGAACATAATCGCGTTATTGGCGCCGTCGGCATCAATATTGAGATGGATAGCCTTGTTGAGATTCACGCGAATGCTACGATTTGCTGTACTGGAGGTGCCTCTGGTCTCTATCGGCCAAATCAACCAGGCAGTTCCCGTCACACCATGTGGTACAGTCCATTTAATACGGGCGCTGGGTATGCTATGGGATTACGTGCTGGCGCGGAGATGACTACCTTTGAAATGCGATTTGTTGCACTTCGTTGCAAGGACACTATCGCACCAACTGGTACACTAGCACAAGGTGTTGGGGCCGAGCAAGTGAATGCCCTAGGCGAGCAATACCAATATAAATATGGTAATACAACGTACGAGCGGGTCTATGCGGTAAATGCAGAGGTGATGGCCGGACATGGTCCTTGTTATTTGCAAACTACCGGTATTGGGCAAGAGGCAGAGGATTCCTTGTTGAAAGCCTATCTAAACATGGCGCCTATGCAGTCCTTAAAGTGGATGGAAACGGGGCGAGGTCCTAATGAACAAGATGTTGAAATCGAAGGTTCAGAACCATATATCGTAGGTGGTCATACAGCTAGCGGATATTGGATTCATACAGATAGATCCACTACCATTCCTGGACTCTATGCGGCTGGTGATGTAGCCGGTGGGGCCCCTCAGAAATATGTGACGGGTTGCTTTAGTGAAGGCGAAATTGTGGCAGAAACCGTGGCTCGTGACTTGGCAGCTCGTGGCAAAGAAAAAGGTGTTTTAAATCAGCATAGTACACAAGAACAAGGTTCTCTGCAACAAGGTGCAGAGAAAAAGAATTTGGGTGACGAGGTAATTGCTCAACAGGAACTTTCACCAGAAGGCGCCGCATTATATGGTGAATGTCAGCGCCTATTGAATACTAAAAACGCAGGTCTATATTCCATTGACGAATTAGAGGAAGCCATGCAAACGGCGATGGACGCCCATGCAGGCGGTATCGGCACGGTATATCGATACACGGAACGCAGCTTGGATATGGCATTACGAGAAATAGACGGCATTGAATCTTTACTCAATCAAGTTGGCGCCGAAGATATGTACGGCGTGATGAAATACATGGAATTAAAAGATCGCTTGTTAGTATGTAAAACACTGATTGCTCATTTGAAAGCGCGTAAAGAAACACGTTGGCCTGGATATGGTGAATATGTAGAATATCCTGAATTAAATGATGAATTCAATTGTTATATTAATTCGGTATATCGTGATGGCGATATAGCCATTCTAAAACGACCGTTAGTTGAAGCGAATGGACAGCTATCAGCAAGAGGTGTAGATCAACTATCGGTAATAGGTGTAAATCACCCATCGGTAAAAGGAGGGATATAAATGATACATATTGATGAACAAACCTGTATTGGTTGCACAAAATGTACGAAAGTATGTCCCGGCAATTTACTAGTGATGAAGAATGGTAAATCGACTAGCCGTGAGCCTCGAGCCTGTTGGTCTTGTACGGCGTGTATCAAGGAATGCCCAGTGCAGGCCATTGCCCTCTATACAGGCGCTGATGCGGGTGGCAGAGGCGGTCTGTTATATGCCAAAGATAGTGGCGATATATTAACATGGACATTCCAATCTGTTGAGGGACAGACAAAGACGATAGAAATACAAAAGAATCAATCAAATAACTATTGATAGTTTGAAGGAGGTCATAGTATGGCAAAAGGACAAATGGATCATCTTGATCAATTAGAAGCAGAAAGTATATTTATTCTCCGTGAAGCATATAAAAAATTAGGTAAATTAGGCATGTTGTGGTCCATCGGTAAGGATAGCACCGTGTTGTTGTGGTTGGCGAAAAAAGCCTTCTTTGGTCATTGCCCATTCCCATTTATCCACGTAGACACAAAACATAAAATCCCAGCCATGATTGAATATCGTGACAGAGTGGCGAAAGAATTAGGCTTGGATTTAATTGTACATACGAACTGGAATGCCATTAATGCAGGCATGAGCCCAGATAAAGGGAGACTCGCTTGCTGTAAGGCGCTTAAAACAGAGGGCCTACAACAAGTGGTAAACCAATATGGTTTTGATGGTCTCATCGTTGGCGTTCGTCGTGACGAAGAAGGTTCTCGTTCCAAGGAACGTATATTCTCTGAACGTAAGAAAGATGATAGCTGGGATTATGTTAATCAACCGCCAGAACTTTGGAATCAATTTAAAACAGACTTTCCAAAAGGCAATCACATTCGTGTACATCCGTTGTTAGCCTGGAGTGAACTCGACGTATGGGAATACATCCGTCGTGAAGAAATTCCTATCATTGATTTATACTTTGCCAAAGATGGACACCGTTATCGTAGCCTTGGTTGCGAATGCTGCACAGGCCAAGTAGAGTCCAATGCGTCTACATTAGATGAAATCATTGAAGAATTGAAAAACACGACTGTCAGCGAACGTGCTGGCCGTGCACAGGACCAAGAGGATTCCTATGCCATGCAAAAATTGCGTCGTGAAGGATACATGTAATATATCGCAATTATTATTGTCTGTTGGTAAACAACTGATATAGGCAGAATGCGATATGCATTGTAACTTTCACAGGCATACAAATGCACAAAATAGATGAATATACATGAGTGAGAATAGTTAGGAATGTGATGATAAAATGGCGAAAAAGAAACGAGATAATCTGAAAATAGTAGTAGTAGGCCACGTGGATCACGGTAAATCTACGGTCATTGGCAAGTTGTTGTACGACACGAATTCACTACCTGAGGGGGCCGTTGAAAAGGTACGTCGTATTGCGAAGGAAACAGGTAAACCCTTTGAATATGCTTATTTGCTAGATGCCTTTGAAGAAGAACAAAAGCAAGGTATCACCATAGATACCACACAAATTCAATTTTTCACGGATCAACGTGATTATGTTATCATTGATGCACCAGGCCACAAAGAGTTCTTGAAAAATATGATTTCTGGTGCTGCTAATGCCAGTGCCGCATTGCTCATCATTGATGCGAAACAAGGTGTGCAAGAACAATCCAAACGCCATGCCTATATGTTGAGTTTGTTAGGTATTAAGAATGTGTACGTTGTCATCAATAAAATGGACCTCGTTGATTATGATGCGGCGACATATCATCGCGTGGCCAGTGAAATGAAAGAATTCATCACACCACTGGGTGTTACGCCATTACGATACATTCCAGTATCTGGTTTGGCAGGCGAAAATATTGCTACTGCATCCGATAAAATGCCATGGTATACGGATCAACCATTATTGGTGGCTATGGATGAATTACCTGGGGAGCAGCAGGAAATCGATAAACCACTTCGATTCCCAATTCAAGATGTGTATAAATTCGATAACCGTCGTATTATCGCTGGTCGTATTGAGGCTGGTAAATTAGCGGTAGGTGACGAAATCGTCATCTGGCCAAGTGGTAAAAAAACACATATCTCCACATTGGCCTATTGGGCGCCTCGTGACCGTAAAAATAAGGGTTATGCTGGTCAATCTGTGGGTATTACAGTGCGAGATGAATTCTTTAATAAACGTGGTGAACTGATTACGCTTGCTAGTGAACCGGCCCCACATATTTCCAACCGTTTACTCGTATCCTTGTTCTGGATGGGTAAAACACCGCTCAAGGTGGGTAAAAAATACCGTTTGAAATTAGCGACCCAAGAGGTAGAGGTTGAGGTGGAAAGTATCAATAAGGTTATCGATGCATCCAGCCTTGATAGCAGTGATGATACCCTCAAGGAAATCAAATTGAACGACGTAGGAGAAGTGATTTTGCGTACGAAGGAAGAAATCGCCTTTGATACATTCCGTGAAAATCAGGGGACAGGTCGTTTTGTCATCGTCGATGGCTATGACGTAACCGGTGGTGGCATCGTCAATGCAGCAGAAAAATCTGTGGCAGAAACCATTCAACCTGCCTTCGTCAAGGATGAGCTAGTGGCGCGTGGCGAGCTATTTGATGAATTCTATTACAATGTGGGCAATAATGAGGTGGCCAAATCCTCTAGCAATCATCAGGTCTATGCTGAGGGTGATGCCATTCCATTGACTGGTGAAAGCTACACCTACCCAGCGAACTTTGACGTACTCGTATTGCGTGACAAGGTATCCATTTTGATCCGCGATGGTAAAGTCGATACCATTCAAGCCCTAGATGATTATAAATATACGGGGGCCCCACTCGTAAATGGTCGTGGTTTTGCCTTATATATCGCTAATCAAGAGGATTTACAAAATATGCTCGTATCCTATGATCAATTAGAATCTAGTGATTATCGTAAACGCGTTGAATTTGCCAATCGCTATTACAGCTTTGGTCGTTTTAGAAAAGTAGTCTTTGATTTTGACTATATTATTTAATGAATAGACATCTAAGGAGGATGTACACATGAACAAATGGACAGTGTTGTTTAAACAAGATTTACCGACATTTTTTGATGCGGCCGACAAATTCTACAAACAAGAAATGAAACCGAATGATTACAAAGCGATTTCTGGTGGTTTTGGTAATTATGGTGAAAAAGGCGCCAAAAGCACAATGATTCGTTGCCGTTTCAGCGGTGGTGTAATTAATAAAAATCAATTACTAGCATTTCGTGAGGCTATTAAAACATACCATGTACCAATGGTACATTTCACAACATGCCAATGCCTTCAGTTACATCACATTACAGGTGATATTATTGAACCGTTGATGAATGAGCTATATGACAATAATATTTTGACTCGTGGTGCTGGTTCAGATAATCCACGTAATATTACATCATCAGGCCTCATCGGTATTGAAAAGGACGAATACTTTGATGTAACAGGCTATATGAATGCCGTGAGTGAATATTTATTGGGGACAATTGGCACAGTTAAATATCCACGTAAAATGAAAGTATCCTTCTCTAGTTCTAATGATGGTTCTGGACACACTCGAATTCGTGATTTGGGTTATCTAGCTAATACAGATGGTACATTTGATGTATATACGGCGGGTGGTCTTGGACCAAACCCTAAAATCGGGGTGAAAGTAGCGGATCACATTGATCCAAAGGATGTACTATATTATGCAGAGGCAATGGTGCGTATTTTTACAGAACACTCTGACTATAAAACTCGTGCCAGCAATCGATCCCGTTATTTACCAGTGAAATTAGGGCTAGAAGAATATCTTCGTATCTATAATGAATATGTTGAAGAAGCAAAGAAAAAAGATCTTGATGTGATTAATCCTATAGGCAACATTATTGAAAAAACAGGTCCTGTAGAGATCATTAATAACTGGAGAATTAAACCACAAAAACAACCGGGTTTATATTATGTAGAATATCATCCAATTGGAGGTACCCCTACTCCAGAAGAATTCATTGAATTGGTAGATCTAGTTGAACCATTTGAAGGTGTAGAACTTCGTCTGGCTGCAGAAGAAACAGCATATATTGCCAATTTAACAGCGGAAGAAGCTAAAACAGTTGCCGCCTTTGTGGATAATAATCGCTCTGCTCAAACTACATTTGAAAAATCTGTATCTTGTGTAGGTGCCACTGTGTGCCAAATTGGTGTACGTGATTCCCATGGTCTATTAGAAGCTATTTTAGCAGCTGCAAAACCACATCACTTTGAAGAAGGCGTATTGCCTCGTCTATATATCTCTGGTTGCCATAACTCTTGCGGTACCCATGAAACCGCTAGTATTGGGTTCCAAGGCGCCGCTAAATTAGTGGACAAGAAACCGGTAGATGCGTTTGCATTATTTGTTGGTGGTAATGAAGCCTTTGGTTCTGAAAAACTAGGTGAACAAGTGGCAGTTATTGAAACACGATTTATACCTGAGTTCATCGTTGAATTAGGTACTACCGTTCGTAATGCTAATACAACATTTGATGATTGGATTCAAGGAAACCAAGACGTATTTAATGCATTAGTGAAACAATACGATGAAAAAATATAATACATAGACAACAAAAAGCCCCGAACGCGCGTTCGGGGCTTTCATCTGTTATATATCAGTGATTACTGAATTATAATTTAGCGTGAAAGATAACAGTTTCATCCAAGGATGCTTTGATGTCATCAGCTAATTTTTCGATCAATGGAAGATCTTCTTCTTTCAAAGAGGATTTAATATCCAAAGGTTCACCAACGATTTCCATGTTTTTGAAATCTTCTGTGAAGTGAGCCACCATGGATTTCATAGCAGCGGACGCCCAGGAGTGGTTACCGATAATGGATACTTTGTGGTTTTGGAAGTTCAAAGCTTTCAACTCGTGGATGAAGTTTTCCATCGTTAAGTACAAGTTCAAGTTGTAAGTAGGAGCTAGGCAAACCATATGAGTGTATTTCCAAGCATCAGAGATGATGTAGGAAGGGTTAGTTTTGGATACATCGTAGATTTTGATGTCCTCAACACCACGAAAGGACAATTGTTTTGCCACTTGTTGTGCGATGTCGCGAGTGTTACCGTACATGGAACCGAAGACGATAACAACACCTTTTTTCTCAGCTGTGTAAGAGCTCCAATGTAAGTATTTATGAAAAATGTATTCGATAGTTTCAGGTGTACGCCAGATTGGACCATGCAATGGAGCAATGTTTTTGATTTCCAAAGCGCCCAATTTACGGATTGCATTTTGTACTTGAGGACCGTATTTACCAACGATGTTAGTGTAGTAACGACGAGTTTCCTCTTCGAATGTCAAACGGAAATCCGCTTGGTCAGCAAAGATGTTACCGTTGATTGTGCCGAATGTACCGAACGCATCAGCGGAGAACAATGTGCCTGTTGTTTGTTCAAATGTAGCTGTAACCTCTGGCCAGTGAACCATTGGCATAGTGTAGGACACTAATTTGTGTTTACCAAGGTCGATAGTGTCGCCTTCTTTTACTTGATGGTAATTGTCAGGTTTTGGAGTGCGGTAGAATTGTTCAAACATGCGGAATGTTGTAGCGTTACCAACCATTTTTACATTAGGGTAACGTTCGATAGTTTCCAACAATGTTTGGCAATGGTCAGGTTCCATGTGATTGACAACGATGTAATCAAGATCACGACCATTTAACAAATGCACTAGATTGTCAAAATATTCTTCACGAATCTCAGCATCAACACTGTCTACAACGCAAGTTTTTTCATCATCGATGAAATAGGAGTTGTAGCTAACACCATTTGGGATAGGGAATAAATTTTCAAAACGTTCAGTAGTCCAATCATTGCTACCAATCCAATAAATGTTTTCAGTAATCTTTTGTGCGCAATGCATAGAGAATTCCTTTCTAAATAAACTTATATCTCATGACTGTCTACCCATGGTGAAAGTCCAGTAAATGAATCGATTTCAACCCAGGTAGCGTATAGAACTAGTTTAGCCAACGTGAAACATGTCACAAATTGGGCTATTATAATAATACTAATATTTAGGCCAATAAGCAATATTTATTTTTAAATAACTAACTGTAAAAAATGAAAATATAAATCACCTGAAAAATACAGATGCGGTATGAAACACTATGCACTCCGATGTCCGGAGGACGAGGCATGCTAATCCATCGCCTGTGCTAAACACAACCGGAGGTACTACGCCGTTCTCCACACTACATATCCCAAGCAGAAGCGCAAGTACTAACCAGCACATCTACCAAGTAGAAGCGTTGTAAACTACATTATCTTTTTTAGGTGAGGGATTTCAAAAAATCTTTACAGCTACCTTAGAATGCCAATCTTTACATCCTTCACAGCTTATGTAGAAAGAAAATCCTAGGAGGATACTTGTGCAGGCGACTTTACGCGGATGCGTTCGGAGCCCAGCAAGTGTCCTCCTAGGATTTCTTTTTATTTAAAATACTTAACGCCAGATGTAAAGATTGGCATTTCTAATTGGCCTGGGATATTTTTTGAAATCCCGTAACCGACGCGTTCGGAATGCGCCATTTTACCAAATACTCTGCCATCAGGGCTAAAGATACCTTCAATAGCCGCCACAGATTGGTTAGGGTTAAAACGAGAGTCCATGCTTGCAATGCCGTTAAAATCAACGTATTGTGTAGCAATTTGGCCAGTTTTGTTGAATTCCAATACTTGGGCAGGGCTAGCAATGAATCGGCCTTCACCGTGGGAAATTGGTACTGTATAGATTTCGCCAGCTTTCATATCGCTCATCCAAGGGGATTTCGTAGAAATCACCTTCGTATGAACCATGCCAGACAAATGGCGACCAATACGGTTGTACGTCAAGGTAGGATGTGCCTCAGTTAATGGTTCGATATGACCGCCAGGCAATAGACCAAGTTTGATCAATGCTTGGAAGCCATTACAGATACCAAGAACAAGACCATCGCGCTTGTACAATAGGTTCTCCAAACCTTCTGCAAGGTATGGATTGCGGAATAGGGTGGCAGTGAATTTACCGGAACCATCTGGTTCGTCACCAGCACTGAAACCACCTGGGAACATCAAGATTTGGGATTGTTCTAATTTTTCCTTGATGACTTGGATGGAGTCCTCTAATTGAGCCACTGTTTGGTTGCGGATGATAACGATATCTGCCTCTGCGCCAGCGCGTTCAAAGGCACGAGCAGAGTCGAATTCACAGTTTGTGCCAGGGAATACAGGAATCAATACTTTAGGTTTCGCAGAAATTGTTGCAGTACCCTTAGGTGCGTGTTGATCGTGGATGTATGCCACTGCTTCGCCAGTACCGTTCGCATCGAGTAATGGGAAAATGGATTCCAATGGTGCTTCGTACGCAGCCTGTGCTTCGTCGAGTGTTACTACATTGTCTTTCCATTCGATAGTTGGTGTTGCTGTTGTCACGCCGATAACGCGTACACCAGGTATTTCCAATAAATGGTTAACTGCTGTTACGTCTACTTCGATGATGAAAGCACCCAATGCAGGTTGGAACAATGATGCTTCTGCATATTGGTCGAATTTCACACCGATGCGGTTGCCAAGAGCCATTTTAGTAATAGCTTCTGGAATACCACCAGCTTCTACAACGTAGGCACTGTATACGCGACCATTATCGATTTCACGTTGTACGATGTCGCAGTTTTCTTTGAATCGATTCCAATCAGGCGTATCTTCGTATGTACGAGGTACATCGAGGAATACGAGGCGATGATCTGCGCCTTTCAAATCAGGGGATACTACGCGGTCTACAGGTGCTGTAGCGACTGCGAAGGATACGAGGGTAGGAGGGACGGTGAGGTCCATGAATGTACCACTCATGGAATCTTTACCGCCAATAGCGCCGATACCTAATTCTTTTTGAGCTTTGTATGCCCCAAGAAGGGCACTCACTGGTTTACCCCAAGATTCTTTGCTATTTAAACGTTCAAAGTATTCTTGCAATGTGAGGTACATATCTTCACGATGACCGCCCATTGCTACGCCTTTGGCTACGGATAACAATACAGCATATTGTGCGCCATGGTATGGGCTCCAAACCGCAAGGTCAGGATTGAAACCATGTGTCATGATGCTCGTTGTTGTAGTTTCTCCATGAAGAACAGGTAATTTTGCTACCATACCTTGGGTAGGTGTTTTTTGATATTTACCGCCGAATGGCATGAGAACAGTGCCAGCACCTACAGTGCTGTCAAAACGTTCGGACAAACCTTGTTGGGATGCTGTTTGCAATGTGGAAATGCCTTCGATCCATTGGTCATGGAAATTGCTTACTTTTCCGCTGTAACCAGAAAAATAGGATTTACCTTCCGGTGCCAATACATGGGCTTCTTGGTATTGGCTTGCGCCATTTGTATTCAAGAAATCACGGCTAATATCTACGATAGCAGTGCCTTGCCATGTCATAACGAGACGGTTTGTGTCTGTAACGTTTGCCACTACAGTGATTTGGATGTTTTCTTCGTCACAGTATTTTGTGAAAGCTTCCAAATCTTTTGGCTCAATGACACAAGCCATACGTTCTTGGGATTCAGAAATGGCCAGTTCTGTACCATCAAGGCCTTCATATTTTTTAGGTACTTTATCGAGGTTGATGTTGAGACCATCTGTTAATTCGCCGATGGCAACGGATACACCGCCTGCACCAAAGTCATTACAACGTTTAATAAGGGTAGTCACTTCTGGGCGACGGAATAAACGTTGGATTTTGCGTTCTGTTAATGGATTACCTTTTTGAACCTCTGCACCGCAAGTTTCCAAGGATTCAAGGGTATGTTCTTTGGAGGAACCAGTAGCACCACCACAGCCATCACGACCAGTTTTACCACCTAATAATACAACGATATCGCCAGGTGTTGGTACTTCGCGACGTACCGCACTACGAGGAGCAGCGCCTACAACGGCACCGATTTCCATACGTTTTGCCACATAGCCATTGTGATAGTATTCTTTAACTTCACCAGTGGCAAGACCGATTTGGTTACCATAGGAAGAATAACCACGCGCAGCACCTTGGGTGATTTGTTTTTGAGGCAATTTGCCTTCTAATGTTTCAGAGATAGGTGTGCGAGGATCACCTGAACCAGTGACACGCATTGCTTGGTATACATAGGAACGACCGCTCAATGGGTCACGGATACAACCGCCAAGACAAGTAGCGGCACCACCGAATGGTTCAATTTCAGTTGGATGGTTGTGAGTTTCGTTTTTGAACAATAACAACCATTCTTCTTCTTTGCCATCTACGTCTACAGGGATGATGATAGTACATGCGTTGATTTCATCAGATTCATCAAGATTTTTGAGACCCCCAGCGTGACGTAATTCTTTCACAGCAAGAGTCGCCATATCCATCATGGTGCGAGCTTTCACTTTAGTGGTGTATAGCAAGTTGCGGCCTGCAGTATATTCTTCAAGGGCTTGTTTTACAGGCGCCGTGAAGCGACTTTCATCAATAGTGATGTCCGTTAATTCAGTCATGAATGTTGTATGACGGCAGTGGTCGGACCAATAGGTGTCGAACAAACGGATTTCAGTGATGCTTGGATCGCGTTGTTCCACGTTTTTATATTCTTCCTGAATGAGTTTCAAATCTGCTAATGTCATAGCTAGACCGAGTTCCTTGAGAAAATTAGTCAATTGAGCCTCAGTGTAATCGCGGAAACCGCCCATGATTTGCACAGGCTCAGGATTCTCTAATGTTAATTGCAAGGATGCTGGCATGTCGAGGGATGCTACGCGAGATTCCACAGGGTTGATGTAATATTTTTCGATAGTTTTTTTTTGTTCTGCTGTAAAACTACCTTCAATAACGAAAATACGTGCTGTGCGAACCGTATAACCAGTGTCGAGCGTTAGCATGGACAAACATTGTTCGGCACTGTCAGAGCGTTGATCGTATTGGCCTGGGACGAATTCGCTAGCTAATACATAGGCCCCAGCTGTGTCAGGCAATTCAGTGAACACTTCATCAACTGGTGGTTCAGAGAAAATTAAGTGCTTTGCTTTCTCGAATTGATCTTGAGGAAGACCTTCGATATCATAACGTTCATAAATTGTTACCTTAGTGGCAGGTAACAATAACTCTTTTGTAATGGTGTCTAACATGCGAGTTGCTTCTTGACCAAATGCTTCTCGTTTACGTACATACAAACGGTAGATGGACATAGGGGACCTCCTAAATGTACTTATAGGTTAAATTATATAAAAGAGAATAGGTTAACTAACTGGAAAAAACACAGTGGTAGTAAATTTTAATGAGCCTATGGGTCTCTGATATATTTTGATTGACAACTTCAGTATAAACGGTCTAGACTTATAAGTAAATATAATGTTAATTATAAATACATTAATCATACTAATTATAGTTTTACAAGACTAAGTGGCAGCTGAGTACAGTGACTAGCAAA
The DNA here is from genome assembly GCA_009929605.1 of Negativicutes bacterium. Lineage (GTDB taxonomy): Bacteria > Bacillota > Negativicutes > Veillonellales > Veillonellaceae > Veillonella > Veillonella absiana. Next base: position 24,922 of record SAAC01000010.1, on the reverse strand, counting down.
TGCTCGTCATATATGATGACTTATAATTATAGTATATACTAGGCATAAAAAAATGGTAATAGTTTATGGAGGTTCGTATGGCAATTTCAGCAGATTTGTACAGAACATTTTTTGGAGTCGGGCTGTATTTGTCCTTTTCGCGTGCTGCTAAGGAAATTGGTGTATCCCAATCGGCCATTAGTCAGAGCATTAAACAATTAGAAGCGGAGCTCAATATTCCCTTGTTCGTGAGAACGACGAAATCTGTTGCTTTCACACCAGAGGGCAAAGAATTGTTCGACACAGTAGCAAAAGCCTTTTCTATATTGGATAATGGGGTTACACAATTGCAGGAACGTGTGGCACAGGATTTTGCAACACTTAATTTGGCAGCTACAGATACATTATGTAGACATTACTTGTTACCCTATTTCCGTAAGTGGGAATCTCAAGTGTCTGATATTGGGTTGAATATCATCAATCGTCCGTCCCCGAGTTGTGTGGAGCTAGTACTAAATAAAGAAGCGCAATTAGCAGTGGTAAATGATTATGAAGGCTTAAAAGAAAATCCACAGCTAGAAGTAATCCCGTTGGCAACGGGGCAAGATGTGTTCGTGGGTGGACCTAATTATAGAGGTGCAGGCTTCTTTGATCAAGGCCGTTTGCTCAATGAACCGATGCTACTTTTGCAACAAGGTACCGCAAGTCGTACATTTTTTGATGCCGTAACGCATGGCGCCTGCCGCAAACCAAGATTCGAGTTGGGCAGTATCGATGTGCTCCTCGATTTAGTGGAAATCAACATGGGGATTTCCATGCTCCCTAGCATTGTGGTAAATAAAAAAATCACCGAAGGCACTGTGGTGAAGATTGATACAGATATTCCAGTTCCCACACGTGATATTGTACTTGTACGCTCGCGTCTTGTACCACAATCTGAAGGGGCGTCTCGATTCACGGAGATTCTAAAAGGATAAAATACATATTAAAATATTTCTATGTGCAGTTGACCGTAGGATAGGCAATACGATAAAATTTAAGGATAGAAGTATCGGAGGTTATATATGGAACTCTTAAAACAACGCATCAACGAGGAAGGTTTAGTCCTCAACAATCGCGTATTAAAAGTAGATAGCTTTTTAAATCATCAAATTGATCCTGGATTATTCCAAGCCATCGGCAAGGAAATTGCGGATCGTTACAGAGATGCAGGCATTCAACGTATCGTTACTATCGAAGCATCTGGCATTGCGTTAGCATTGATGGCAGCCCTTGAATTGAACGTGCCATTAGTATTTGCGCGTAAGAAAAAATCCATTTTGATGGTTGATGATGTATATCATTCTGTGGTGTATTCCTATACAAAAGAAGAAAATTACGATATTACAATCTCTAAAAAATTCTTGCCAGCAGGGGAAAAGGTCCTTATCATTGATGACTTCTTGGCGAGTGGCGAGGCAGCTATGGGCCTTGCTAAATTGGTACAAGACGCAGGTGATACAGTAGTAGGCATGGCAATTGCCATCGAAAAATCTTTCCAACCAGGTCGTGAAAGATTAGAAAAAGCTGGGTATCGTGTAGAGTCTTTGGTTCGCATTAAAGAATTTAAAGATGATCGTTGCGTATTTGTAGAAGATTAAGAGGAATGAACTATGGCGACTAAAAGCCCAAAACCACCAAAAAGCAAAGTTAAACAATTTGATGAACTAGTCGCGATTATGAATAGTCGTGGTGATAAATGGTTCACAAAAGAAGAGTTAAATGATCAATTTCACACAACTGTGTACCATGCACATTTAGAAATGAATGATTTGAAACTACCAATATTTGTGGTAATTGATGATACAGCATTTTCTTTCATTCGCATTGGTGTAACATTGCAAGGTGTAGAGGAACAACAAATTCCTGCAGTATTAGCACATATAAATGGATTGAATCAACGTTTCAAAATTTCCAAATATTATATTAGTGATCAAGATCATAATGTATATATTGATATTAGTGTTCCATCCACAGAGTGTGATTTCAATGCAGGGATTATTCCTGATTTGTTAAAAAATGTCATTGTACCTCATTTGAAAGATACACATAAAGCATTGCTAGATGTGGTTAAAGGTGGTAACTAATATGAATCCTAAAGCTCTTAGCTTTGATAAATATCTAAAAGAGGAAGAGGTCACTGCCTTTGAACGCAAAGACTTTGACGATGAAGAAGGTACTGTTGTTTACCGATCTTATATAAAATCTCCTTTGTGGGATATGCCCTTCTTTGTGATTTTAGATAATAGCATCTATAGTGTGATGCGTTTGGTGGTAGGCCCTGAAAAGGTGAATGCTCAAAATCTAACGGCCATCAATGCATTTATTAATCGTGAAAATGCTACCTATAAAAACTTCAAACTCTACGTAGACGAACAGGATGACTCATTGTATTTAGACTGTATCTATATGAGTGCAGACGATGCATTTGAACCAGCTTTGATGTACGCTTTGATGACATCTATCGTTGATTATATTCCAAATGCTGTAGGTGACTTAAAAGAGGTTTTTGAAAGTAACGCACACTAAGTATATATTGAAATAAGGCATATATATAAATAGCCCATTGACTCTTAATACTATGAGTTGATGGGCTATTTGTGATTTATAGACAATAATTAGTATGTCTATTCGATAATTTAGTTTTTTTGAATGTATATAGAATAGGTTTTAATAGGTTTTACAATAGATAGATTATAAACAGCATTCATGAGGCGGGAGCACTGTTTCTATTGAGCTAATTATACATTGTGTTGAGGATGAAGTAATGATCTACGCATTTCTTGGGTCATAGGAAATGGATAACCAGGGATATCCATCATATAACCTTCTAGACTACATCTAGCGGCTTCTAATCGGCATTGAAGTAAATGTTGATAGAGTTTTTGAAGTAGTCCTGATACAGGTTTCATGGACGGTTTGAAATTTGATACCTGATCTTCCAACATAGTGTGTTGATGTAGTGTTAGTGTTTTTATTGCCATAGTAATAATATGTCTCCTTTCTAGGTGAAATCCTTCTGACACGTACAGAATATCACTGGATAGGTAATGAGTAAAATTGATATTAGGGATAGGAAATATAGCTGTTTTTTATATGTGGGTATTATATTTGAAAAATAAACCATATGGGGTATAAATCAAGTAAATATAAGGGTTTATATTCTCTGTAGATATTTGTATATAGCTATTATTCATTATTTTATATAAAAGATTATTCTTATAATAACAACAGTATTAGATATAAAAAATGTGAATGACTGTGTGTGGATTAAGAGGAACTGAAATGGAAACAAATTATTATAGGAATTTTATTATCATTGTGGAGAGTGGCAGTATAACGTCAGCCGCGGAGGTGTTACATACGACACAACCAACCTTAAGTAAGCAAATGCAAGTGTTAGAAAATATGTTACAAACAGAGCTGCTCGTCACAAAGCGGGGGGCTAAATTTATGCGTCTTACCGCCGCAGGGGAGATATTATATAAGCGTTTGAAGGAATTGTGCTCTGTGGAAGATCTCATGTTAAACGAGTTAGCTAGTGCGACGAATCGCGTGGAAGGTGTATTACGATTTAGTATTGCACCAGGGCGTTCTGAACGCTTTATTCAGCGCGTACTACATCCTTTTCATGAACGATACCCCAATGTAATCTTTGAGTTGAATGAGGGGATTATTACAACTCAAGAAGAACAGTTGTTGTTGGGACGTACGGAAATTGGTATATGTAATGTAGAGTTAACACAACCTGAGAAATTTGAAATTCTTTGCACCCGGGCGGAGCACTTAGCATTAGTAGCCTCATCTAACTTTCAAAACTTTCCTAGGAAGCATCAGATTAAATGGTCAGATTTAAGAGATGTACCAGTGGCTATATCTGGTGGGTGCGCGGTGGCGTTGGAAAAACTATATGGAGATATTAAACAAGAATTGAATGTGGTAAGCATTTCCACATCCAAACAAACTGCATTGGCTTGGATTGAAACGAATCGAGTGGCGGCGATTGTACCACTAGAAAAGGGTGAATTGATGAGATCAGATTTACAAATTGCTTATTTACAGTCGAATATGAGTTTAGAGAAATCCATAGTGCGGGTGAAAAATCGCTCATTATCCTATGTGGCGGAGGTGTTCCTAGATTTTTATAAGGAACTGGAATCCTAATTAAATAGTTAATATAGGATAATAAGATTAAAAGAGCTCCTAATGAAGGAGCACTTTGATTTTTCTATTGTTCGTATCGAATACGAATAAAATACAAAAAATAATGTAAATTTTAAATATAGTTCGATACGTTCCGAATAATTGCATAAATCAATAGAATAAATCTTCGAAATTTAATTGACTTATGACGGTGCCTTTGTTACAATTTTTTTAGGCTACAAGAGGAGGTAGGACTGTGAAGATCATGATGGAACAATTCCAACAAACAATTCAATCTAAACAGGCTATTTTTGTGCGCTTTCGCTCAGCTTTATTTTGCTGAGCATTTTTTTATTGTCATGAAGCTGAGCATTTTTTTTTGTCATGAAGCTGAGCATTTTTTTATTGTCATGAATTAGTATTACAGTTTTGATATAAAATTATGTGCTAGAAATATCAATTTGATGGTATACAGTACGTAGAGTTTTTACACGAAATTATATAATGTATGAGGAGGTCCTTATGAAAGTCGGTATTGTTATGGGCAGTAAATCTGACCTAGAAACTATGAAAAAAGCAGCAGCAGTTTTGAAAGAATTCAACATCCCTTATGAAATGGTAATTTCTTCTGCTCACAGAACTCCAGAAGAAGTAAAATCCTTCGTTACACGTTTGGAAGAAGAAGGCGCAGTAGCATTTATTGCTGGCGCTGGTGCAGCGGCTCATCTACCTGGTGTTATTGCTAGCTTCACTACATTGCCAGTTATCGGTATTCCTTTGAATGCTACAGCTCTTAAAGGGATTGATTCCTTGTTGGCTATCGTACAAATGCCATCTGGCATGCCTGTAGCTACAATGGCTGTAGACGGAGCTAAAAATGCAGCATTATTTGCCGTACAAATTTGCGCAGCTTTCAACAAAGACATCAAAGCACAATATGTGGCATACCGCAAAGATATGGCTGATAAAGTTAACGAAGATAACGCTAAACTACAAGCTGAGTTGAATAAATAATTTTACATAAATAATCATCACCGCGAATCTGTGATTCGCGTCAGGGGAAATGCCTCGTATGCAAATTCATAGATGCATATATTCCATAAACTAGAGTTTCTAAAAGTTAGTCAATTAGGAGACATAATGAATTACGATGCAGTTTTTGACAAGTGGCATGAAGAGTGTGGCGTGTTCGGTATTTATGACCGCCATCTCGATGTAGCCCGTTATACCTACTGGGGTCTGTTTGCGTTGCAACATCGTGGCCAAGAGAGTGCCGGCATTGCCGTTACGAACGGTGACGATATTGAGCTCGCCAAAAATATGGGCCTATTAACAGAGGCGATTAAGGAATTACCAAAATTGAAAGGCCACATTGCGACTGGTCATGTACGGTATTCCACAACGGGTTCTAACAGCCCTCGCAACATTCAACCATTAGTTATCCATTACCAAGGTGGGCATATGGGCGTTGCTCATAATGGTAACCTTACGAATGCATTAGCGATTCGTCGTCAATTGGAGGACGATGGTTCTGTATTCCAAACTACAATGGACTCTGAGGTAATTGTAAATCTGATTGCTCGTTCCAAAGCAGCAACTATCGAAGATTGTATTGTTGAGGCGGTTAATAAAATCGAAGGTGCTTATTCCATCGTTATTAACACGACGAATGCATTGATTGGTATTCGTGATCCTCATGGATACCGTCCTTTGTGCTTGGGTAAAACAGAACATGGTTATGTATTAGCCAGCGAAACATGCGCCCTTGATGTCATCAAGGCAGAATTCATTCGTCACATCGAACCAGGGGAAATGGTTATCATCAATGACGAAGGAGTTCGTAGTCGCATTTACGCACCAGTAGAAAAAATTGAGAAGAAACTTTGTGTATTTGAATATATTTACTTTGCTCGTTCCGATAGTAATATCGATGGTCAAAGTGTGTACGAAACTCGTTTGAACATGGGTCGTGAATTGGCTCGTGAAACGAAATACGATGCGGATATCGTTATGTCCATTCCTGACTCTGGTACTACGGCAGCACTTGGCTATGCCCGTGAGTCCGGCATTCCATTTGCGGAAGGTTTGATTAAAAACCGTTATAGCGGTCGTACTTTCATCAAACCAAATCAAGAGGAACGTGAACTCGCGGTTCGTATGAAATTAAATGCTGTGCCAGAGGTTGTGGCCGGTAAACGTATCGTATTAATTGATGACTCTATCGTTCGTGGTACGACAAGTGGTCTCATCGTAAAAATGTTAAAAGAAGCTGGGGCGAAGGAAGTGTACATGTGCATTAGTTCCCCAGCTATCGAATATTCTTGTCACTATGGTATTGATACATCTGTTCGTAAGGAATTGATTGCCGCCACTCATACAGTGGAACAAATCCGCGAATATATCAAAGCAGACAAGTTACATTATTTGACACAAGAAGGTTTGTGTCGTGCTATTACTAATTTAGAATCCCATGAAATGTGCTTTGCATGCTTCGATGGTGATTATGCTGTAGCGGTTCCAGAGGAACAAGAGGAAGGGGTAAAATATGTGCTCGAATAAAGTAGGCGTAACGTATCGTGATGCAGGCGTTGATATCGATGCAGGTAACAAGGCTGTTGAATTGATGAAGGATGCGGTGCAACGCACTTATACTCCAGGTGTTGTAGGTGATATCGGCGGCTTCGGCGGTTTGTATTCCCTTGCGGGTCACTCCATGTCCGACCCTATGCTCGTATCTGGTACTGACGGTGTTGGTACTAAATTGCGTCTTGCTATTATGATGGATAAACATGATACTATCGGTCAAGACTGCGTAGCTATGAGCGTCAATGATATCTTGGTTCAAGGTGCAACACCTTTGTTCTTCCTAGATTATGTAGCGGTTGGTAAACTCGATCCTGTACAAGTTGCGGACATCGTGCGCGGTGTGGCTGGCGCTTGTGAGGAATCTGGTTGTGCCCTTCTTGGCGGTGAAACTGCTGAAATGGCGGGCTTCTATGGCGATGGCGATTATGATGTGGCTGGTTTCGCTGTAGGTATCGTGGACCGTCCTAAATTGATCACTGGTGAAAGTATCAAAGCTGGCGACGTTATCCTTGGTTTGCCATCCTCCGGTGTGCATTCCAACGGTTTCAGTTTAGTTCGTAAAATTGTATTCGAATTGCAAGGTCTTGGCATCGATGATGTGGTACCTGAATTCGGTAAAACAGTGGGCGAAGAATTGTTAACACCAACTCGCCTATATCCAAAAGCAGTATTGCCACTCATTCAAAAAGAACAAGTGAAAGGCATGGTCCACATCACTGGTGGTGGCTTCTATGAAAATATTCCTCGTGTATTGCCAAAAGGCGTATGTGCTCGCGTTGACGTGAACGCATGGCCTCGCCTCCCTGTATTCAGCAAATTGCAAGAATGGGGCAATGTAGCATGGCCTGAAATGTACCGTACTTTCAACATGGGTATCGGTATGATTCTCATCGTATCTGCTGATGACGCAGCGGCTGTGAAAGCCGACCTCGAAGCTCGTGGCGAAGCAGTGTACGAAATTGGTCGAATCGAAGACGGCTACACTCCAGTAATCTTGGAAGGACGTGAATTTGGTGCGTAAGAAATTAGCCATTTTTGCTAGCGGTCGCGGTTCCAATGCAGAGGCATTACATGATGCCATCAAGGCTGGGACTATTAATGGCGACATCGTTGTGGTTGTGACAGATCACGCAGACGCAGGTGTTATCGAACGCGCTGAACGTTGGAACGTGCCTGTTATTGTCATCGAACGCAAAGGTTTTGAATCCAAAGATGCCTTCGAACAAGCCATGATTGATGCCATCGCGCCATATAGCCCTGATGGAATTGTATTGGCTGGTTACATGCGCCTATTAGGCCCAACATTTATCACGCCGTACGAAAATCGTATTTTAAATATCCATCCTGCGTTGTTGCCATCCTTCTCTGGGTTACATGCCCAAGGTCAAGCTGTGGTAGCTGGCGTTAAGGTGAGCGGATGTACCGTTCACTTTGTGGATACTGGCATGGACTCTGGCCCAATCATCATGCAAAATACAGTGCCTGTGTACGCGGATGATACAGAGGACACATTGGCAGAACGTTTGTTGCCAATCGAACACGTAACCTACAAGGAAGCGTTGGCATTGTTCTGCGATGACAAACTTGAAATTAAAGATCATATTGTACATATTAAAGGGTAATCGCTAGGCGCCAGCACGCGGTTATCAACGTGTTATACGCTGTTGTTGCTGCGCTCATAAATATGGCGCCTTGACGTAAAACCTTTGTACAATTGACATAGTAATACAAATTAGAGGAGGACATATGATTAAAAATGCGCTCATTAGCGTATCCGATAAAACTGGTGTAGTGGAATTTGCGAAACAATTAGCCGATTTAGGCGTTACTGTGTACTCCACTGGCGGTACTTTGAAAGCTATCACTGACGCAGGTGTAGCAGCGAAAGCAGTGGACTCCCTTACAGGTTTCCCTGAAATGATGGACGGTCGTGTAAAAACATTGCATCCAATGGTGCATGGTGGTATTCTTGCAGTTCGTGATAACCCTGAGCATGTGAAAGCTATGGTAGAACACAACATTCAACCAATCGATTTGGTGGTTGTTAACTTGTATCCATTCCGCGAAACTATTGCGAAACCAAATGTAGCATTAGAAGATGCTATCGAAAACATCGATATCGGTGGTCCTACAATGGTTCGTTCCGCTGCGAAAAACCATGCGTACGTTGGTATCGTAGTTAATCCAAATCATTACGATGAAATCATCGCTATGTTAGCTGACAAAGGCGAATTGACTAAAGAATATAAATTCATGCTTGCTAAAGAAGCATTCGCACATACGGCTGCGTATGACACAGCTATTGCTAACTTCTTGAGCAAACAAATGGGTGAAGGTCCTACACCTCCAGAATATTTAAGTGCTTACGAAAAAGTATCCGATCTTCGTTACGGTGAAAACTCACACCAACAAGCTGCTTTCTACAAAGAAATCGGCACAGCTCATGGCATGGGTGCGTTGAAACAATTGCATGGTAAAGAATTGTCTTACAATAATATTGTAGACATGGAAGCAGCATGGAACATGGTTTGGGAATTTGAAGAACCAGCAGCATGTATTATTAAACATACAAATCCATGTGGTGCAGCCACAGCAGATACGCTTCATGATGCATACGTAAATGCTTATGAAGCAGACTCCGTATCTGCCTTTGGTGGTATCGTATCCTTAAACCGTGAAGTGGATGCAGCCACAGCAGAAGAAATGAGCAAAATTTTCTTGGAATGCATCATGGCGCCAGCTTTCACACAAGAAGCATTGGACATTTTGAGTGCTAAGAAAAATATTCGCCTCGTAGAATTGACTCGTCCTGAACCAGGTCAAGTGATGGTGAAAAAGGTATCCGGCGGTTTACTCGTACAAACAGAAGATGACATCGCTGAATCTCAAGCAGAATACACTGTTGTGACAAAAGCACAACCTACACCTGAACAATGGACAGCATTGCATTTCGCATGGAAGCTGGTTAAACACGTAAAATCTAACGCTATCTTGATTTCCAATGAAAAACGCACATTAGGCGTTGGTGCAGGTCAAATGAACCGCGTAGGTTCCGCTAAAATTGCGTTGGAACAAGCAGGAGACGCAGCGAAAGGTGCTGTATTGGCATCTGATGCGTTCTTCCCATTCGGTGATACTGTGGAAACCGCAGCACAACACGGCATCGCAGCGATTATTCAACCAGGTGGTTCCATCCGCGATGAAGAATCCATCAAAGCTGCTGACGAAGCAGGCATCGCTATGGTATTCACTCATATTCGTCATTTCAAACACTAGGAGGCAACTATGAACGTTTGCGTAATTGGTACAGGTGGTCGCGAGCATACTTTGGCGTGGCGCCTCAATATGAGCCCTAGCGTTGATACTGTATATGCCATCCCAGGCAGCGCGGCGATGACCGACGTGGCCACTGTGGTCGACATGAAATGGGAAGACACCGATGCATTGGTGACATTCTTGCGTGATCACGATGTGAAACTCGTTGTGGTAGGTCCAGAGGCTCCTCTGGTAGCGGGTCTATCCGATACATTAGTAGCGGCGGGATTCCCTGTATTTGGTCCATCCAAAGTAGCAGCGCAATTAGAAGGCTCCAAAGTCTTTGCTAAAGACATGATGAAAAAATACGACATCCCAACGGCAGCATACGGTGTGTACTCTAATCCAGTAGAGGCGAAGAAATTCATCGCGGAAACTGGCGCACCTATCGTTATCAAGGCAGATGGCCTCGCAGCTGGTAAAGGTGTTGTGGTTGCCATGACACTAGACGAAGCTAATGCAGCCGTTGACGATATGCTCGAAGGCAATCGCTTTGGCGATGCGGGCAGCACTGTGGTTATCGAGGAATTCATGGTTGGCGAAGAGGCTAGTTTGTTAGCCTTTGCTGACGGCAAAACAGTAGTTCCTATGATTGCCTCCCAGGACCACAAACGTATCTTCGATAATGACGAAGGTCCAAACACTGGTGGTATGGGCACATACGCGCCAGCGCCTGTATTGACTGAGGAGCTTCGGGACCAAGCCATGGAAACTATTTTGAAACCAATGATGGCGGCTATGGCTGCAGAAGGTATGCCATACGTGGGCTGCCTCTATGCGGGCCTAATGATTACGGATCAAGGTTGTCGCGTGGTGGAATTCAATGCGCGCTTTGGCGATCCAGAAACGCAAGTGGTGTTGCCACTTCTTGATGGTGACCTCGGCGAAATCATGCTTGCTTGCGCTCAAGGTAAACTGGATGCATCCATGGTGAATTGGAAAAACTCCTACGCAACTTGCGTTATCATGGCATCCAAGGGCTATCCAGAAACATCCTCCAAAAACGATGTCATCAATGGTGACCTTAGCACTACGGATAATAGCATGATATTCCATTCCGGTACAAAACTTGATGGCGACCATTTCGTTACAAACGGCGGTCGTGTCCTCGGCGTTGTTGGCCTTGGTGAAAGCCTCCAAGAGGCCCTTGATGTATCCTATGCACGCGTGAATGGCATTACCTTTGATGGTATGCAGTTCCGCAAGGATATTGGTCAAAAGGCGTTCAAGCATCTAAAATAATACAAATTGTTTTCACTCTAATTTTCTAGATTGAAATATGACAATACAACCAGCAGATAACTGTTCGTTTATATAATCTCTTTGGAATTATGTATACAACACAGTAATCTGCTGGTTTTCATTTATTTTTATCCCCTGAAATGATACAATAATTGAGGATTATCAATATAGAATTTTTGCAAATAAATGAGCTAGCAGATAGTATCATTGTATAGATGTTGCATGCCAGCGGTGAAATGAAACTTGTACCATCAATATGTACATCATATATAGATTAGGGACGGATATGAAATATACAAGAGAACCCTTACAATTACATAATCCTCTAGAGTTTTGGATGAATTTTCCTGGCGCGGAACGCGTGTTCTGGGTGGATCGCCAAAGTGACCGTGTCGTTGTGGGCGCCGAGCGCTTGGCCACGGTGCGGGACGAAGAGGATAGACAAAATTACGAATACGTATTCTACGGGGAGACGTTTTTTGAGACTGTGCGCGATGAAAAATGGCAGGGCCTAGGCGATGAGATGGTAGCATTCCGCCATTACTACATCGTGGAGAATGGAGAGTCCTTTTATTTACACGCGGAGGAAGCAAAGACAATAGAGCGATTCGACATTCCTGACGTCCGCCATGATTATCACGAGAGTAGCGACGATTTCGAGGATTGGCAGCAATTATTCGGCGCCATCCAACGAGATATTAAATCTGGTCACGTGAAAAAGGTGGTAGGCTCTCGTGAGGCAGAATTCACCTGTGATACAGAGTTCAATGTGCCGAGTATGTTGAACAAACTGGTGGATAATAACCCGGGTTGCTTTATTTTTGCCTATGAGAAAGATGGTCGTACATTCCTAGGGGCATCCCCGGAAATTCTGGTGCGTCATCGCGGTAAGGAAATCTTGAGCTATGCCCTAGCAGGCACAGCTCCCAAGGAAGGCGAAGATCGCCGCACTGCCGATGAATTGCTTCACGATCCAAAGAATCTCTTTGAACATGGCATTGTAACGGATGCTATCGTAGACAATATGAAGGAAATCACATCCAAGATTACCGTTGGCGAAACGGGCATCATGGAACTGAAACATCTCTACCATTTGCGCACCACTATTACCGCAGAGGACGATACATTGTCCTTGGTGGAATGGGGCAAGCGCTTGCACCCTACGCCAGCCATGGGCGGTGAACCTCGTGAACGGGCCTTGCAGATTTTAAAGGACCATGAACGTCATGAACGCGGCATGTATGCAGCGCCATTTGGCTTTATGAAGGACATGGGGGATGGTATTCTCGTTGTGGGTATTCGTTCTGCCCTCGTGATAGGTCCTAAACTCTACGCCTATGCGGGCTGTGGCATTGTGGAGCAATCCAACGTGAACGAGGAATATCGTGAGACTCGTAATAAGATGAAAACTATAGTGGAGGCTCTGTAATATGAATGAATATTTAGCGGCCTTAGTCGATGAATTACACGTACTTGGTGTACGTGATGCGGTATTTAGTCCTGGTTCAAGATGCACGCCGTTGGCGATGTTGTTCCAAGATTACGGGGCTTACAATACCTTTATGAACGTGGATGAGCGCAGTGCAGGTTTCTTTGCCCTCGGCATTGCCAAGGCGAAACAACAGCCTGTTGTTCTCGTGTGCACCTCCGGGTCTGCCATGACGCATTATTATCCGGTCCTCATCGAGGCTAAACATAGTGGGGTACCTTTGATTGTGCTCACCGCCGATCGTCCGCCGTCCTTGCAAAACGTGGGGGCGCCACAGACCATTGATCAACAAAAATTATTCGGCAATGCCGTCAATTTCTACGAGGAATTGTCCGTGCCAAACGATACGAATTACTACACCTATCCGAGACAGGTGGGGCAGCGTGCCTTTTTGAAAGCTATGTCTACGAAACCAGGTCCTGTGCACATCAATGTGCCATTAGAGGAACCATTGGTGCCTGAACTCGACGATGTACATTATATGGGTGGTCAAATAGGACCAAGTTTCCAATTGTTCATAGGCCATATGGCGATGGATAATACAACAGCTCTAGTGCCATATTTACAAGATAAAAAGGTCCTCATTCTGGCGGGGCCTAATAGTGGTATGAATGCTGCAGACTCTATCGTTCAACTGGCAAAACGTTTGAAAGCGCCGATTTTAGCGGATCCATTATCCAACGTACGTTGCCTAGACAGTGACTACATTATCGATTCCTACGATGCATTCCTTGCCTCTGATGAGGTGAAACATCAGTTAGCACCAGATTGTGTCATTCAATTGGGCCAAATGGTAGTATCCAAACGAGTACATCAATTTTTGAGCACCCTCAACGGAGTGGATTATATCCAGGTTGATCCTAATGGGGATTACCGCAATTCTACATTATCTACCACGATCCACGTTCAAGCCCATATTGAAAGCTTCGTAAACCAAGTGGAGATTGTAAACCAAGATGTGACTTATTCTGAGGATTGGGTACAGTATAATCGTCAAGCCCGAGAACTATTGAATCGTGTCATTAATGAGGAAACCCTATTCGAAGGCAAGATTGTGACTTTATTACAAGACAACCTACCAACAGGTGCTCAGATTGTGACGGCTAATAGCATGTCCATTCGCGATATGGATTATTTCTGGCGCAGTGGTGTATCTGATGCGGTTGTGTATGGTAATCGAGGCACGAACGGTATTGATGGAACTATTTCCACAGCCCTTGGTGTGAGTACGACTGGAAAACCGACTGTTTTGTTGACAGGCGATTTATCGTTCTTTCACGATATGAATGGCCTAGCCATGGGGAAAACGCATGGCCTCAATTTGACGATTGTGGTCAATAATAATGATGGTGGCGGTATTTTTGAATACCTACCACAAAAGGGAACGACCTATTTTAATTACTTGTTCAGTACAGAGCAAGGCCTTGATTATAGTGGGTTAGAAACACTCTATGGTATTACGTACCATCGGATTGCTAGCTATGACGAATTTACTGAGGCACTCAGCTCTAGTTTACAAAGGTCGGGCATCCAAATCATTGAGGTGCCAACGAACAAGGAATTGAGTCGTCAATTGCACAAGAAATATTTAAATCCATAGTTAGTGGATTATTTTCATATAGTGTTGTATTAGGAGGGTTCGTGAAGCAGAAATATACTACCTGTGTCATTATGGATCCAGAGATGGCTGTTTATAAAAACTCCATGCGCATTACGGTGGGGGATTGCACCTATGGTGTCAGCGTTATAGGCGATGGCGAACCTATTGTGTGTTTTCACGGATTTTCTGAATCTGGGAATACTTGGGACAATGTGAAACTGGTAAATCACGCGATGTATCGCATCGATTGTATTGGACATGGTCAATCGGACAAACCAAGGTCATTAGAACCCTACACAATTCCTGCGATGCTCGAAGATATGCATACGGTCATCAATTTGGCGGTAGGCGACAAGTACGCCTTGATGGGGTATTCCATGGGTGCTCGTTTGGCACTGCTCTATGCATTGCAATATGGGGATGAGGTACAGGCCCTCGTTCTTGAAAGTGGCTCTGTGGGCATCGCTGATGAAACAGAACGTCAGGCCCGCGTTGATTCAGATGAGGCCTTGGCGCAGAATATTGAGTCCCTCGACAGCGCGTGGTTTGCTAATATGTGGGCGAATGTGTCTATTTTTGCTTCCCAACAGTCCCTTCCAGATGCGGTGAAAGCAAAAATTCAGGCTCGTCGTCAGCATAATCAGGTGCACGCCCTAGCAAATACCTTGCGTGGTTCTGGACAGGGAATTATGCCTTATGTAGGTGATGAACTACATCGTTTGCCATGTCGGACATTATATGTGAGTGGTTTTCTTGATACTAAATACGATGGCATTCGCCAATCCGTATTTGAAGGACAACCAAACGTGACTACCCACTGTATTGAAGGGGCGGGGCATAATACCCATATAGAACAACCTGAGGAGTTTTCCAAGGTGGTTCTCGATTTTTTACGCGATTAATATAGCGGCGTATTAAAAATTATATTGTCTGCTTGCTTATTTTGTGGCATAAGATTAGGAAACGTTGAAATTTTGTGGGTAATCCGCGATTTTCTTGCTAGTTAGTAGCAATTTTCAGTATAATAGACAAAGAGTATGCTATGAAATGGTTCATGTTGCTAAGCCTAGATGTCAGCGGGTGGACCTTTCACAAAGCAAACACGAAAGAAAATGAGCTTTCATACTAATCATAAAGGAGATACTATGAGCAAATTTGATTGGAAAGTACTAAATCGTAATTACGAAGACGTAATTTACGAAACATATAATGGGATTGCGAAAATTACCATTAATCGTCCAGAGGTGCGCAATGCATTTCGCCCTAAAACTGTTATGGAATTAATCGACGCATTTTCCGTGGCTCGTGATGATGCAGAGGTAGGCGTTATCGTGTTGACTGGCGCTAACCATGGCCAAGGAGAAGACAAAGAAGCGTTCTGTTCCGGTGGTGACCAACGCGTTCGTGGCAATGGTGGTTACGTAGGTGAAGATAACATTCCTCGTTTAAACGTTCTTGATTTGCAACATTTGATTCGTATCACACCAAAACCAGTTATCGCTATGGTTAATGGCTATGCTATCGGTGGTGGTCATGTATTGCACATCGTATGTGATTTGACAATCGCTTCTGAAAATGCGAAATTCGGTCAAACTGGTCCTCGCGTAGGTTCCTTCGACGCTGGTTATGGTGCAGGTTACTTGGCGCGCATGATCGGTCACAAACGCGCTCGCGAAGTATGGTTCTTGTGCCGTCAATACACAGCTGCGCAAGCGTACGAAATGGGCATGGTTAACACTGTGGTTCCATTCGACAAATTGGAAGAAGAAACTGTACAATGGTGCGAAGAAATTCTTCAATTGTCCCCAATGGCACTTCGTATGTTGAAAGCATCCTTCAATGCTGATACAGATGGTTTGGCAGGTTTACAACAATTCGCTGGTGATGCGACATTGATGTACTACACAACTGACGAAGCAAAAGAAGGTCGCGATGCCTTCAAAGAAAAACGTAAACCAGATTTCAAACAATTCCCTAAATTCCCTTAATCGGTTATCGAGGACATTGTCATGGAATGGTTACAGAAACATTTTTTAGAACAACCGAATAAACGTTTTCTTGACGACCAGACCTTTGGTGACGTGTATAAACAAGTGCAAACCGTGGCGGACTCTTTGTCCTCTGCGGTTTCTGCCGTTTCTCGGGTCGCTTTGTTGTCGGATAACTCAGTTACTATGGCGATGTATTTGTTGGCGCTCATGCTCCTTCACAAGGAGGTGTTACTCCTCAATGTGCACCTTACGCCGGCGGAAATTCGTAATCAATTAGACGAGCTGGACGTGCATACGGTGGTCGTTTCTGGTGAAAGACTGGAACAGCTAAGAAACGGGGGGCGTTGCAATGGTGTAGAACATCTGAGCGGGATAGGGCAGGTTATCGTCTTTGATGAGGCGTCCATTCATTCAGCAGACTCTGCGAATCTTGATGTAGATAGATTCGATTGGCATTTCAACGATTCCGACATCGCAGCCATCATGAATACCAGTGCCACAACGGGAAAATTTAAATCCGTTCCCCTCCGTTGGGGACAAATTCGCGCACATGTAGAGGCATCGGCCCAGACATTGGGCGTTACGCCTGATGATACTTGGCTCATGGTATTGCCATTATTCCACGTTAGCGGATTATCCATTTTGATGCGCAGTCTCTATAATGGGACGGCGGTGCGAATGATGGAAAAACTAGACCGGCAGGAACTGGTGAGACTCGTCAATGATCAAGAAATCAATATGGTATCCCTCGTGCCGACCATCCTAAAGGATGTGGTGGGTGATATTGCAACCCATCGAATGCGTGTAATCCTATTGGGAGGTGAATTTATTCCTATGCCTCTCGTTGAGGCGTGCCGTGAGAAATCCTTGCCGATTTACAAGACCTACGGCATGACGGAAACTTTCAGCCAAAGCGTGACGTTCTCCATATTAGACTATCCTGATAAAATCGAATCCGTGGGCAAGCCATTGCCAGGGATGACCGTGAATATTGTAAATCCTGATGTGGATGGGGTAGGCGAAATCCATTTGACTGGCCCTATGTTGATGGATGGTTATCTAAACAAAGAACCGATTCGCGGTGATTTTAACACGGACGATATCGGTTATGTGGACGAAGATGGCTATGTATATATTTTGAATCGTCGCAAGGACATCATCATATCTGGTGGTGAAAATATTTACCCTAAGGAAATTGAGGATTTACTCTACACATTGCCGTATGTGAAAGAATGTGCCGTGGTGCCTGTGGCCGATGAAAAATGGGGACAGGTGCCAGCGCTATTTGTGGCGGTTGATAAGACCCATTCTGAACTTTCACAAGATAAAAATGTAGGAAATACAGGAAAACTTACCCAAGAAGCGCTTGTAAAGCAGGAATTGAGCTGTTTTTTGTCGAATCATTTAGCTAGGTACAAAATACCAAAATACATTACGATTTTGGATTCATTGCCAAGAAACGGAACAGGAAAAATTCTGCGAAAGGACTTGCAGATATATGCTGAGTCGCGATACATACATGTGGTAGGAGGCTCTAACGATGTTGGTAGTAGCGATTGACTAGGTAGATGAGGAGGACCTATGCAAGATTCATTGTTGGTGAAACGCATCACCTTGCATCGGGTAAATATACCTTTACAATTTACATTTAAAACGGCGCGGGGAACCGTGCAAAACAGGGAAACCATTATTATTGAAATGGAAAATGAAGATGGCCAAAAGGGCTATGGCGAATGCGTGGCCTTTGCGGATCCATTCTATACGGATGAAACGGTGGATTTGGCATGGCATCGTTTGGTGCATCATTATGGGCCAGCTATGTTGTCGGCGCAAATTGAACGGGCCAAGGAAATCCATGATATTGCCGACTTTGTGCACGCGGCGCTAGGAATGATGGCCTCTGAGCGGGCTGGTTCTGAATCAGAATATCAGCACATCCATTCGCCGATGGCGGTGGCGGGCCTTGAAAATGCACTCCTGAATTTGGAATGCACTGTGAAAGGTCAAAATACCGTGGAATACGTGATGGGTGAAAGTCTCCAAGACACTATCCCTTGTGGTGTAGCTATTGGAGATATTCCTATGGACACCTTGATTGATGTGGTGAGAACTCATGTAGAACAAGGCTGCCAACGTATCAAGCTAAAGATAAAACCAGAGGATGGCTATGAACGAACGAAACTCGTGCGTGCGGCCTTCCCAAATATTACCCTCGCTGTGGATGCGAACCGTAGTTATAGCTTTGCTCAAATTGATGACGTGGCTTTGTTGAATGACTTCAATTTGGCTTGTATCGAGGAACCCTTCGATGTGTCATCGGTGCAAACCCTAGCACTCCTAAAACAAGAGGCTTTGAGCAAAGGCTTGTGGTCTATAACAACGCCAATTTGTCTCGATGAAAGCATTCTAACCTTCGAAGATTTAGAGTATGCCGTACGGCATGATCTCATCGATGTATTGAATATTAAAATTGGTCGTTTAGGTGGATTATATCCAGTGAAACGAATCATTGACTATTGTCGTGATAATGACATTAAATTCTGGATTGGCAGCATGGTGGAAACTGGCGTTTCTAAAATGCTCCACGTTCAATTAGCGGCCCTAGCAGATACATATATGGCTGGTGATTTATCGGATTCAAAACGCTATTTTGAAGATGATTTGATCGTGCCAGATATTACTTTCACAGATGGGCAGATGACAGTACCGAAAGGGCCAGGCCTCGGCGTTGAGGTGCGACCGGACGTGTTGAGCCGATATGCGGTGGAGACAGTGGTGATTGAGACATTATAAATTAGTTCTACATTAGTAGCGTAGAGAGCGATTATAAGGTCGACCAAAAGGCTATTACAAGAGTGATTTCATATATTGAAATCGTTATAAAACATAAGGAAACATATGACAGATACAAAAGATACAAACGTTGTGCATGCAACGCAAGCAGAAATTGATGCACGCATGGCAGAGAAAATTCAAAAGGCTCCTAAACGCGAGGAAGGAACATTATATTCCTGTCTCGATTTTACTGATCCAGTGATTGTAGGTAATACATTTACGAGCAAAATGAAGCTTGGTAAATTTCATGCTCAGCCATTTGGTTGGTTGAATGGGGGAGCTACATTGGCCTATGCAGAGAATTTATCTGGATGGGTATCCTATTTATTATTGCCGGAAGGTAAATACGCAGTAGGCCAAAATATTACGGCTCAACATTTGCGTCCTACCAAGGCAGAAGGTTATTTACATGCATCTGGTGAAATGGTCCTTGTTGGCCGTAATAGCCATGTGTTCAATATTAAATTTACCAATGATGAGGGAAAATTAATTTCCTTGATTGCTGTTACGGGCATCGTGGTGGATGTAAATCGCGATCAAGAGCAGAAGTAAAATTTAGAACGATTTAGTGCATAAAAATGCTTAGAAATTAAATGAATTAGTCAACTAATGAATATTCATGATATAGTTAAAATAATACGTAGTGAAAATAGCTTTCATAAGGTGTGATTCACAGGAAATCATTTGTAAAAGTGACTTTCACAAGAGCGAGAGATATAATAATTTAGCGTATAGGAGGGATTTAATGAGTACGGAAATCGATATTCGCGAGACCGCTGAGCGGACACTAGAAGAATATTTAGCAAGTAGTTGTATCCCGAAAGAGCTATGGACAAACATTACGAAATGGCTAGGAGATACACAATTAGCAGATATGTATTTAGCGCCTGAGGATGCCATTGGTGCTTGGTGGGGCGCTCAAGAGGCTGAAAAGATGGGATATCTCATCAATTTTGGTAAATCTTGTTGTATTCCATCCCATTGGTGCCCAACTGGGGACGATTGGAAAATGGCTCAAGCTAATGCAAAACTTGGTTTTGTTGGCGATTGGCAAACACTCATTGATAACGATGCATTGATTAAAATTGAAAACTAATAAAAAATCCTATCCGCATTTTACTGTGTAGATAGGATTTTTGCATGCTATAATGAAAGTACGAATATGAGCGGGAATTAAAATGGAGGAGAGGAGTCTGAGCAATGAAAAAACTAGAAAATACACACAAGACTGGACGGGCAATCGTAACTAGTGAAACTAGTAGTGAGATAGCGGCTAAATTAAAAGAGATATCGGCGACATTAATTAAAGAACGATATGACCTTTATCATCGGCATCGCCTCAAGTAACCTCAATCCGCCAGATATCGTTCAGTGGCTCAAAATCCACACGGCTAATATTAATTTCGCTTAATCACATTGATTTATCTTAAAGAAATCGTAATCAACCCTTAGGAGGCTTCATCCTATGAATTTTGATACATACAATTATCGCTATCCATCTCGTCGTAGCGTCGTATATGGCACGAAGGGCATGGTCTGCACCTCTCAGACGTTGGCGGCGCAAGCGGGGCTAGACGTATTAAAAAAGGGAGGCAATGCCGTGGATGCCATTATTGCCACGGCCAGCTGTTTGACGGTATTAGAACCTTGTAGTAACGGTCTTGGCAGTGATGCCTTTGCTCTCTATTGGAATGCGAAAACCAAGAAACTCTACGGTATCAATGGCAGTGGATATGCTCCGGCTAAACTTACGGTAGAGGCGGTGCAGAGTCAATTTAATAATGGTGACGTGCAGGAACAATCAAAGAACGGTACCATAAAATGTGAACCTGGTAAGATGCCAAAACGTGGCTGGGGATCCATGACGGTGCCTGGCGCGGTATCGACGTGGGCCGAATTACACAAGCGCTTTGGACGGAAATCCTTCGAGTCGTTATTTGATGCGGCTATAACTTGCGCGGAGGAGGGCTATCCCGTGTCACCGTTAGTGGCATACGAATGGGCATTGGCGGACGATGTCTACAAGGATTACAAAACTCAAACCGAATTTAAACCGCTTTATGATACCTTCTTTGCGAACGGTGCTCCCCAATCGGGTGAGATTGTGAAATTACCTCATCACGGTCGTGCGTTACGCGAAATTGCCAAAACGAATGGTGAAAGCTTCTACCGTGGCGCTATCGCTGATGCTATCGATGCATTTTCTACCGAAACAGGTGGCTTTATTCAAAAGGAAGATTTAGCGAACTATCGAGCGGAATGGGTGGAACCAATTCGCACGAAGTATCATGGCTATGAGGTCTGTGAAATTCCTCCTAATGGGCAGGGCATCGTAGCCCTTATGGCGCTAAATATTTTGGAACAGCTTGATATGGAACAAGGCCATCATGATGATGCGGATACCATCCACAAACAATTAGAAGCGATGAAATTGGCTTTCACAGATGGCAAAACCTATGTGGCAGATCCAAAATATATGAAGCAAATGACAGTGGCGCATTTGTTGAGTGGAGAGTATGCTGCATCGAGGGTACAGGAAATTGGTACCACGGCGTCGTCGCCGAAGGCGATTGATCCGCTCAGTGGTGGCACGGTGTATCTCTGCGCTGCTGACAGCGAGGGCAACATGATTTCATTTATCCAGAGTAATTACATGGGATTCGGTTCGGGTATTGTGCTCCCAGGTTATGGCGTGGCATTTAATAATCGGGCCTCCGATTTCAGTTTGAATCTGGCTGCCGATAATTATCTCGTGCCCGGCAAGAAACCGTATCATACGATTATCCCTGGATTTTTGATAAAACAGGGCGAGGCGGTCGGCCCGTTTGGCGTCATGGGCGCCTACATGCAACCGCAAGGCCATGTGCAAGTGCTCATGAATATGTTACACTTTGGTATGAATCCTCAAGAAGCGCTGGATGCCCCTCGTTGGCAATGGACTGGCGACAAATATATCGAAATCGAACCGGGCTTTGGTGAAAGTATCGCCCAGGCCCTCATCGCAAAAGGACATGATGTCAACATTCAACCTGATTTCATCTCCTTTGGACGAGGTCAAATCATCGTACGTGATGAAAACGGTGTATTGATGGGGGCTACAGAACCAAGGGCCGATGGCTGCGTGGCGAGTTGGTAAATTAGAGTAAGGACTTTATATGGAATCTAATAACGAAGAAAAAATACAGGTAGTAACGACTGAGAACGAACACATCGAACCTGTGAAATTATGGACATTATTTAAATCTACATTTATGATCAGTGCTTTCACCGTAGGCGGTGGATTTGTATTGATTCCGTTGATGAAGGCAAAATTCGTCGACGAATATCACTGGATTTCTGATAAAGACTCATTGAATCTAGTGGCTATCGCCCAATCCTCACCGGGCGTGGTGGCGGTTAATGCATCCATCATTTTGGGGTATCGCATGGCGGGAATGGCAGGCATGTTTACTGCGTTGTTCGCAACTGTTTTGCCACCTCTTATTATGCTGACGGCTATTAGCTATTTCTACGAAGCCTTCGCTAGTAATTACTATGTAAAAATGCTCTTGAAAGGTATGCAATGTGGTGTGACTGCGGTTATTTTGAAAGTAGTCATCGACCTATTGGTGAAACAATTCAAAAAGAAATTAGTATTACCGTTGTTAATCATGATTGGTTCTTTCATCGGGGCCTATGTATTCGATATTAATATTATGTATATCATCCTCGTCGATGCCATTGTGGGCGTCGTGTTGATGCAGTCCGCGAAGTACGATTAAGGAATAGGCGAGGTGTAGAACAATGGAGATTTTATTACAATTATTTTTGAGCTTTGCCAAGGTAGGACTATTTTGTATCGGCGGTGGCTATGCATCCATGCCATTGATTCAAAATGAAGTGGTGGATGGCCATCATTGGATTACCATGCATGAATTCGTGGATATTTTCACAATCTCCCAAATGACGCCAGGTCCAATTGGTATTAATGCGGCTACATTCGTAGGTGCCAAGATAGCTGGCATTATGGGCGCTATTGCAGCCACAGCGGGATTTGTATTCCCGTCTGTTATCATCATGCTATTGATGGCGTATTTATATTTCAAATATGGCGATCTTGGGATTATTCGTGGTGTATTGAATGGCCTTCGTCCAGCCGTTGTGGCGCTGATCGCTAGCGCTGGTGTAGGAATTATGACATTGGCATTTTGGGATAAAGCCGATTTGCCAATATCCCTGGCGGAAACGAACATCCGCGGCGTAGTGATTTTCTTGATTTCCATGGGCTTGATTTATTCAGGTAAAATGGGGACGATTAAGGTGTTGCTATTGAGCGGTGTATTAGGACTCGTGATTTTCTCATTGACGAGTGGATTGTAGAAATTATAATTCGAATGTATGCGAAATTTAAACGTAAATTTTAGAATTTATTAGATCATATTTATACATTTTATTCAAAATCTGTTGAATGGCTGGAGTATATAGATTAATTGAATTGATAATAAACATGAAAACGAGCACAGACTATAATATCAATGCTCGTTTTAGTTTGTAACTATATGCTTTTTTATTACTATTTATTAAACCGATTATATCCCGCCTCGAACACAGGTGTCGGCACGCCAAGTTCTTTGCCTTTGTTCACAACATACCCAACCATGAGATCTAGTTCGGTATCTTGCGGGGCCTTGCCAGATTTTAAATCACGGTAGAGGGAGGTAATGGTGCTTGGTTCGGACGTGTTAAAGTTTTTAATCAGTGTTTCGATATAATTATCGCTCATTTGAACGCCGGTAGCGGCAGCAACGGATTGGACTTCTCGATATGCAGCAGGGATAATCTCTTGTGCATCCGCATAAGCGCGGCATTCCCCAATGGTGCCATCATAGTAGCAGAGTATTGCACTCATAGAGCCCGTAATAGCTAACTTTTTCCAACTATCTAACTCAATAGTGTTAGATACAGTTGTTTCAATACCTGCCTGTGTTAACATATCCGCAATTTCTTGGAAATTTGCTGGGTTTTCACCGCCTTTCATACCAAAGCGCATATCACATGGACCACCATCTTGGACAATGTGACCAGGTGCTTCAATATGGCTGAAAGTACGGATTAGACCATCCGCAAGGATGCCCGTTGTAAGGTGTTGACGTAGTACATCAGATACGAGTACGCCATTAAGTAGTGGAATAATAATGGTGTGCTCATCAATCATGGGTTTCAACGTTTCGCATACCGAGCCTAGTTTATCACCTTTAGTAGATAGGAAAATCACATCCATTACACCTAGTTCACTAGCGTTATCAGATACCATAGCAGGGCGAACGACTTTATTTCCTAATTTGACTGAATCGAGACGTAAACCATTTTCTTCAATAGCTTTTTTAGTGTTGTTACGAGCATAGAAATAAATTGTATCGTATTTGTCGGCAAGGGCACCACCTACTAGGCCACCAATACCGCCGAGACCAAAAATAAGAACTTTCATGGGGAACCTCCTTATTAATCGCGTGTGTATATCATTGAATGATAGAGCATATTTATAATTTAATTGTATGTCATTTTGCGGATGCTGCATAGAGGAATGGGCAATAAAAAAAGCTCCTTGTCGAAGCAAAGAGCTTTTTTTATATGGTGCGGTTGGATACGTAAGCAACTTAGGTGTCTAGGAACGGAGAGACGCAGACACCTTAGTGTGTCGATGCAACAACAAAAAAAGTTCTC
>SAAC01000161.1 GCA_009929605.1 Negativicutes bacterium | reverse complement strand
TAGGCTGAGGCACACTAACCCCCATTACCGTACTCCAAGCATTGCTCTCCGATGTTCCGCAGGAACGAGGCATGCTAACCCAATGTCCGGAGGACGAGGCATGCTAACCCATCGCCTGTGCTAAACACAACCGGATAAACTAAGCCGCTTTCCAAACCACACCTTCAAACAAACGTAGATGCTCTGCTCCACATCATGTCTCCCAAGAGCCCGGGGATATCCACAGCGATCATATCAAACCTCGCCCGCCTTAACAGCAATGCACAAGCCGTTAATTACACCGCCCCCCAACGCACCTCCAATGAAAAATCTCCCTTATATATTTCGCAGCGACATTACGCCGACGCCCTGCCTATAGGCAGGTACGTCAGGCGTTCGGAGCCAGAAATATGTATGGGAGATTTTTGTATTTTATAATCTTTCGATTACGGCTTGCGCCATTTCTGTAGTCCCTACGAGTTTCAAACCATCACGATAGATATCACCAGTTCTGAACCCATCAGCCAACACTTGTTCTACTGCGCTTTCAATAGCATCAGCTACCTCAGGCAAGCCCAAAGAGTGACGGCACATCATAGCCGCGGACAAAATAGTGCCCAAAGGATTCGCTTTGTTTTGGCCCATAATATCAGGTGCGGAACCATGAATTGGTTCATACAAAGCAGTACCAGTGCCCATGGAGGCAGATGGCAACAAGCCGATGGAACCAGAGATAACAGCGCCTTCGTCAGACAAAATGTCGCCGAACAAGTTTGTTGTTACCAGAACGTCGAATTGACCAGGGTTTACAACGAGTTGTTGTGCTGTGTTATCTACATAGTAGTAATCTGTTGCGATGTCTGGATTAGCAGCCGCTTTTTCTTGAGCGATTTTACGCCACAAACGAGAGGATGCCAACACATTCGCTTTGTCTACAGATACTAATTTTTTATTACGTTTACGAGCTGTTTCCATCGCCACATCCATAATGCGTTCGATTTCGTAACGGCTGTATGTTTCTTTATCCCATGCTGACTCTTCAGCGCCAGAACCAGATGCTTCTTCACGTTCACCGAAATAGATACCACCAGTTAATTCGCGAACGATGACAAAATCAACGTTTTGTACGAGTTCTTTTTTCAATGGGGAATATTCTTGCAATGCAGGATAGATTTTTACAGGGCGAAGGTTGCAGAACAAGCCTAATGCTTTACGCAAACCAAGAATCGCTTTTTCTGGACGGATGGCTGGATCAAGATTATCCCATTTAGGACCGCCTACGGCACCTAACAAAATCGCGTCCGCTGCTTTACAAGCGTCGATTGTATCTTGTGTTAAAGGTTCGCCGTATGCATCAATGGATGCGCCACCAGCTTTTTTGTCGATCCAATTCACTGTTACATTTGCTTTTTCAAATGCTACGTCGCACACAGCCTTTGCTGCGTCGATAATTTCTGTACCGATACCGTCGCCAGGAATCAATACGATATTCTTTTCACTCATTCTAATCCTCATTTCTCAACTCACTATTTACATAATTCCTCATAGTGAAAGTCCCAATACAGCGCGCCTACATCATAATATGTTAGCTCGCTACTATCTCATCCTACTTTATGACGTACCGCAATTACCACCTGCAACCTAGCGAGCTAGGTTGCTTTCAGCAATAACATTTTATTTACGAGTTTTTGCAAATTCAACCAAACCACCAGCAGCGGCAATATCTTGGATGAATTGTGGTAATTCTGTACCTTGGTATTGTTCATTTTTAGTCAAATTGTACACGATACCTTTGGATAATTCTACGCCGATTTCATCGCCTGCATCGATGCGATCAACTTGATCGCCGATTTCAATCACTGGTAAACCAATGTTGATAGCGTTGCGGAA
>SAAC01000052.1 GCA_009929605.1 Negativicutes bacterium | reverse complement strand
AAACCACCCGTTAGACGGGTGGTCATGATTTTATCTATGGAGCGGGCGAAGGGAATCGAACCCTCCTCTCAAGCTTGGGAAGCTCGCATTCTACCGATGAACTACGCCCGCATAACGTGTTTATTTTATCATAGTTTTACTAGGATTTCTAGAGTGATAGGAAAAAGTTATTCGGAATGTGTAGAAAAAGTTACATAAATATTAGTCAAATAGATAAAATTAGATGTATAATATAGGTAACGGATAGAAACATTTGTGTATACATAGTGGATTTATTGGAAAAACACAAATTGATATGATAAAATAAATGTATAATAAATCTGAGAATTCAGCATATTTATCAAATGATTGTATGTATTGTTATGTAGGGGACATGAAATATGAACAGAGTAGTCCGAATTATTCATTCCGATTCTGCAGGTGGGATTTGTTTGCTCATTACTGCAATACTCGGGGTAATAGCAGCAAATTCTCCATTTGCACATCAGTATTTTGAATTATTAGAATTCCACATGGGGCCAATGCCACTGCTAGAGTGGGTAAATGATGCCCTGATGGCGATATTCTTCTTATTTGTGGGTATTGAAATTAAACGCGAAATGATTTGTGGTGAACTTAATACGAATGCAAAACGGTTTTTACCAGTGATTGCCGCTTGTGCTGGGGTATTAACACCAGCAGCAGTGTATTATTTGATTGCAGGTCATGATCCTGCATTTGTTCATGGTTGGGGGATTCCAACAGCCACTGATATTGCCTTTGCCATTGGCGTTATGACCATGCTAGGTGACAAAGTACCATCTGCTATGAAGGCATTTCTGTCAGCGTTAGCCGTAATTGATGACTTAATTGCCATTATTGTTATAGCTATTTTTTACGGTGGTGGCGTATCATTTCAGTTCTTATTGTATGCGACCATCGTTACCGCCGTATTGGTATACTTAAATAAAAATGGTTATGTACGACCTGTTCCCTATGCTGTATTAGGCTTTGTACTTTGGTATTGCGTATTAAAATCTGGTATACATGCTACCATTGCTGGTGTAATTCTTGCGATGACATTACCTGCTACTGGGGTACATCAAGGCAAGGAGGTAACACCTATTGCTGATTGGGATCATGCATTGGATAAATGGGTTACATTCCTTATTATTCCATTATTTGCCTTCTTTAATACGGGCGTATCCTTTGGTGATTTCACCGTGCAGGATTTATTCCATCCTGTAGTATTTGGTGTTATATTTGGTTTGTTGATTGGTAAACAATTGGGTATTTTCACAACTGTCTATGCTTTGGTAAAAGCTGGCGCTATCAAGATGCCAAACAATACAAAATGGATTCATGTATATGGTACATCCCTTGTATGTGGTATTGGTTTTACTATGAGTTTATTCGTAGCAGCTTTAGCTTTTGATCCTGGTATCGTTCAAGAACGAGCCAAAGTTGGTATTTTTATTGGCTCAATTCTATCTGGGGTAATAGGATATGCAGTTCTCGAGTTAGCTCATAAATTCCGTCATAAACATGATAAATTGGAACTTTCAAATTAGGATGACAAAGTTTTTACAATAGTAAAATTTATAGTAATTACCTATTGTAATATAATACATATGTGGCTTACACATTTGGTAAGATTTTTGATACTTGTTGGTAAGTTTAGAAAATACTATTTAATAATAATAGAGAAAGGAATTTGATGGAACGAATTTTTGTTTTTCTAAAATCTCAGTCAGCTGGTAGCGCTATTTTACTTGGTGCTACATTGATCGGTGTGTTGCTTGCTAATACAGCATTAGCAGCTCAATACTTTTCATTAATCCATATTCAGTTAGGACCATTATCGGCTATTGAATGGGTAAATGATGCATTAATGGCAATCTTCTTCTTGTTTGTGGGGTTAGAAGTAAAACGTGAACTCGTAAGTGGAGAACTCAATACAAATGCTAAACGTATCATGCCTGGGATTGCAGCCCTTATGGGGGTTATTGTGCCAGCTGTTATTTATGCAATCATTGCTGGTGGGTCTGAGGAATATGCAAAAGGGTGGGCTATTCCAACAGCTACAGATATTGCCTTTGCCATTGGTGTTATTACATCATTGGGGTCTAAAGTACCAATTGCTATGAAAGTATTCCTTACAGCGCTTGCGGTTATTGATGACTTGATGGCTATTCTTGTGATTGCTATATTCTATGCATCAGGCATTAATTTTTTGTTTTTATTTTTTGCAGCGGTAATTACTTGTTTATTGGTTTTAATTAATAAACAAGGCTATGTACGCCCTATGCCATATGCAATTTTAGGTGTGGTATTGTGGATATGTGTCCTAAAATCCGGTTTACACGCTACCATGGCTGGTGTTGTGCTCGCTATGACTATTCCTGAACAAGGTTTATTTGAAGGTAAAACAGTACGACCTATGACCCAATGGGAACATGGTTTATCTAACTGGGTAAGTTTCCTCATTGTACCAACATTTGCATTCTTTAATGCAGGCGTATCTTTTGCAGCCATTTCTATTGGAGATCTTACAAACCCTGTTGTAATTGGCGTTGCCGCAGGCCTCGTAATTGGTAAACAAGTTGGCATATTTGGGGCTGTATTGTTAATGGTTAAAACTGGCCTTGTACCAATGCCTAGAAATACATCTTGGCTTCAAGTATATGGTACGGCGACTCTTTGTGGTATTGGTTTTACCATGAGTATCTTTGTATCTATTTTGGCATTTCCTCCAGGACAAGCCCAAGAAATGGCTAAGGCCGGTGTATTTATTGGGTCTTTAGTGTCTGCCCTTATTGGTTACATTATTTTGCGTGTTACTGGTAAATGGACTGAGTTAGGCGAAGAATTTGAAAGATAATAACTCTTTGAATTATGCTATATCTACAGTTTGTGGATAGGATAGCTAAAAAATTAGTACAGTCTGTTATATAAATAGTGCATAATACCCCTTACCATATATGGTAGGGGGTATTCGTATTATTGTCTTCACTCGTTAGACGGGTGGTCATGATTTTAATACAATCAATCAATATGTGGGAGAATAATTGCGAAAATTGAATGAAAGTGGTGCCAAAGCGCAACCTAAGGGGCCTAAATTTTGACTATTTCCCTAAAATAGTGTAAAATGACCCTATGAAAGGTATGAGGTGCTTATGTTGAAAAAATACTTATTAGCATTAGCCTTATGTATTCTCTGTGTTGGTATAACTACAACAGCTATGGCGGAAACCTTAGATAGAGGAAAAAGAGGCGATCAAGTACGTTATGTACAAGACCTATTAGTTACGCAAGGATATTTAGTTGATGAAGCAGATGGCGTGTTTGGTAATAATACTGAATATGCAGTGCGTGTATTCCAAAAAGAAAAGGGCTTAGATGTAGATGGACGTGTTGGTCCAGCAACTCTAGCTGCATTAGAAAAAAATCATAATAAATTTGCTAAGGAAGGCAAGAAAATTAAAAAGAGCGCAGGAGCACCTGATAGGTACTCCAAAGTATTAACCATGGAAGCTAGTGCATATAGCGCATATAATCCAGGTAATTCTTATTATACTGCTCGTGGCAATTTACTTCGTCGTGGGCTTGTATCTGTTGATCCAGATGTAATTCCATTAGGTACAGAATTATACATCGAAGGCTATGGTTATGCTGTAGCAGATGATACTGGCGGGGCCATTCGTGGTCACAAAATCGATTTAGCTGTGGATTCTTATGATGAAGCAATCCAATTTGGCCGTCGCGATGTAACAGTGTATGTATTGTAATAGGTAAAGTATTTGCGTAAACAATAGAATAAACCCCATTATCTCAATACTATGTTGAGATGGTGGGGTTTTTATATATCTGAACATTATCGATAAATTAATACATATCATTCATATTTTAATGGATAGTTAGCATTCATAGATGATATAATAAGACAGGATAAATAAGGTATATATATTATGATGTAGACTACATATATTTATTGGTATGTAGTTTTAGTGATGTGGAATAGAGGGCATGTATGGAAAAAGTACGTCGCGTAGAACGCATGGTAGCAATGACAAAACTTTTAGTGGACTCACCACAAAAATTAATTCCATTAAATTACTTTTGTGATTTCTTCGGCATTGCTAAATCGACCGTTAGCGAGGATTTAACTTGTGTACGTCAATCTATGGAACACTTCCAATTGGGTACATTAGAAACCGTTGCAGGAGCAACAGGAGGGGTACGTTTTATTCCTCATCGCAAAGGGCCACAGGCCAATGATATCTTGCAGGAGGTTCGCGAACGATTGACCGAACCCGATAGAATTATTCCTGGCGGATTTATTTATATGTCTGACATTTTATATGATTGGCATGTAATGACACGATTGGGCGAAATTATTATGACCCGGTTTATGAATCGTAAACCAGATTATATTTTGACCGTCGAAACCAAGGGAATTCCTCTAGCGGTTATGGTTGCCCGAGCTTTCAATAAACCCCTAGTTATTGCACGACGAGATAGCAAAGTAACTGAAGGGTCAGCGATTAGTATTAATTATGTCACCGGCTCATCGGGACGTATTCAAACGATGACATTGACGAAACGAGCAATTCCGGCTAATTCGAGAGTCCTTATTGTGGACGATTTTATGAAAGCTGGCGGTACGGCCAAGGGATTGATGGAACTAGTTGCTGAGATGAATGGTATCGTTGTAGGCACTGGTGTGTTGGTGGCCACAGAGCTACCAAATCCCAAACTCATTGATGATTATGAAGCGTTATTTACATTCCGTGGCATTAATGAAACTACAAAGGAAATTAACATTGAACCAGTATATGATTCCTAATTTTGTGGTTTAATCTATTTATATTATATAATGAAGATTATCAGGCTTATGATCAGGATACTAGAGACAAAGGTATGTTTATATAGGAGAGATACTATGAAACAATTAGCCGCATTAGTGTTGGCAGCCGGAAAAGGCACACGAATGAAATCTAAGTTACCAAAAGTACTACACAAAGTAGGTGGCAAAGCTATGGTGGAACGTGTCCTTGATACGGTACAAGATCTAGGAGTAGAACGTAATGTTGTCATCATTGGCTTCGGAGGCGAAGCTGTTCAAACCTATTTAGGTGAACGTGCAGAATTTGTAGTGCAAGCAGAGCAAAATGGTACAGGTCATGCTGTTAAAATGGTACAACCTGTATTGGGGCAATACGAAGGTACAGTATTATTGCTTTGTGGTGATACACCACTAGTGACAAAAGCTAGTTTAGAGGCTCTACTTGCA
Organism: Negativicutes bacterium; assembly: GCA_009929605.1. Classification (GTDB taxonomy): domain Bacteria; phylum Bacillota; class Negativicutes; order Veillonellales; family Veillonellaceae; genus Veillonella; species Veillonella absiana. Next base: position 4,639 of record SAAC01000052.1, on the reverse strand, counting down.
GAGCACGAATCTACTGGAGCAGCTGCAACGATTTTAACAGCCCATATGCCAGATCCAACTGGGTATGGTCGTATCATCCGTAATGCAGAAGGTCAAGTAGAACGAATTGTGGAACAAAAAGATGGCAAACCAGAGGAACTTGTGGTACAAGAAGTCAATACTGGTATGTACGCATTTGATAGTAAAAAATTATGGCCCTGCCTTGATCAATTATCCGCGGATAATGCACAAGGCGAATTGTATATTACAGATGTAGTAGGAATTCTAGTAAATGGAGGAGAGCGGGTGAGCGCGTATATGACTAAAGATTTTGAAGAGTCCCTTGGTGTTAACTCTCGTGTACAGTTAGCAGAGGCAGAATCTATTTTACGTCGTCGTAAAAATAAAGAATTGATGGATGCTGGTGTAACTATCATCGATCCTAATAATACCTATGTGGCACCAGAGGTTACGGTGGGGCCAGATACAATTTTACATCCTGGTACAGTACTTGAAGGTACTACTGTCATTGGCTCTAATTGTGAAATTGGACCACATACACGTTTAACAAATGTAATTGTTGGTGATGACAATGTAATTCACTTTACCTATGGACATGATTGTGAAATCAAAAATGGCGTAGATATTGGTCCATATGTACATTTAAGACCAAACACTGTTGTGGGGGACCAAGTACATATTGGAAACTTCGTAGAGGTGAAAAATAGTAATATTGGTACTGGTACAAAATTCCCACATCTTTCTTATATTGGCGATAGTGATGTTGGACCTGGTGTAAACATTGGTTGTGGTACTATCACTGTTAATTATGACGGTAAAGTAAAACATCGTACAACAATTAGTGAAGGCGCTTTTGTAGGATGTAATAGTAACTTAGTGGCACCAGTAACCATCGGTAAATACAGCTATGTTGGTGCAGGATCTACGATTACTAAGGATGTTCCTGATCGTGCATTAGCCGTAGGTCGCGCTAAACAAATGGTGAAAGAAAATTGGGTTACTGACGAGACTTTCAAAAAGAAATAAGTCTCTGGAGCTAGTTTTCATTAATTAGCGGTACAATATATAGTTTTTGTACTTTCAGATTCATTTATAACAGTAGTTCATATTTCGTGTGATAAAGAGTTATAGGGAATTGGTCATTCCTTGCGATTTTTTGTAAAAATTTCCACACAAGATAGTAAAAATAGTATACAATAATAGAGCAATGAGGTGTTGTTGTATCATTTAGAGATAAGGTTATAGTCATAAATAACCGGTATGAGTACATGTATGAAAGGGTATCAAAATGGCATTTGAAGATGGCAAAAAGCTTAAGATTTTCACAGGTAATGCGAATCCAGCATTAGCAAAAGAAATTTGTGACTATTTAGGATTGCCTTTGGGTGAAGCATTTGTAGGTCGTTTCAATAATGGCGAAGTACAAATCATGATTGATGAAAGTGTACGTGGTAAAGATGTATTTATCATTCAGCCAACAAGTTACCCTGTAAATGATAATTTAATGGAATTGATGATCATGGCTGATGCATTACGTCGTGCGTCTGCTCGTCACATCACAGCTGTAGTTCCTTACTATGGTTATGCTCGTCAAGACCGTAAAACACGTGGTCGTGAACCAATTACTGCAAAATTAATTGCTAACTTATTACAAACATCTGGTATTACTCGTTTGGTAACAATCGATTTACATGCTGGTCAAATTCAAGGTTTCTTTGATGTACCAGTAGACCATTTGTTCGGTGCGTCCATTATCGCTAAATATATTAACGATAAAAAAATGGAAGATACTATTGTAGTATCCCCAGACTTGGGTGGCGTTACTCGTGCTCGTGATTTGGCTGACCGCATCGGTGCGCCTATCGCTATTATCGAGAAAAAACGTCCTGAACCAGGCGTGGCTAAAGTAATGAATTTGATTGGTAATGTAGAAGGTAAAAATTGCATTATCATCGACGATATCGTGGACACTGCAGGCTCCTTGGTAGAAGGTGCGAAAGCGTTGGAAGAATTTGGTGCAAAATCTGTTACCGCTTGTGTAACACATGCAGTATTAACAGATCCAGCAAGCGAACGTATTAGAAATTCTAACATCAAAGAGTTGATTGTTACTAATACAATTCCATTGCCAGAAAACTGCAATATTCCAAATATTACACAATTGTCTGTAGCTCCATTGTTGGGCGAAGCAATTATGCGTATCTTCCACGAAGTTTCTGTAAGCAACTTGTTCGATAAATAATAGGTGCGTTTTGAAATTAGTAGTAGGACTAGGTAATCCTGGTAGACAATATGAAGCAACAAAACATAATATCGGTTTTATGGTTATCGATGCTATTGCAGAGGCGGTAACGCATACTCCATGGCGCGAAGAACAAAAGGCCGAGGTATGTAGCTTTACATTAGATGGTGAAAAGATTTTGTTGGTGAAACCACAAACATTTATGAATGCTAGTGGTGAAGCTGTAGGACCGTTGATGCGGTATTATAAAATTGATCCATCCGATGTGTATTGTATCTATGATGATATGGATTTGCCAGTCGGTAAATTGCGCATTAGACCTAATGGTAGTTCTGGTGGTCATAATGGTATTAAATCTTTGATCGCTCATTTAGGAACGGAAAATTTTCCTCGGTTTCGTGTTGGCATCGGTCGACCATTACCACAATGGACAGTGGTCGATCACGTATTAGCACCATTTGGTGAAGATGTACAAGACAAGGTGGTAAAGGGAATCAAAGATACCACAAAGGCGCTGTTAGGGACCTTAGAGGTAGGAATCGATAAAGGAATGAATTTATATAATCCTAAAAAGAAACCTCGGCATTAATTGTATATAGAACATGTTAAAAGCATGAGTTCGAATATGAGCTCATGCTTTTTGTATTGGTATGTTAATATATTTCATTTGTGGTGGTACTTATACTAATACATTTGATTATGTATACAAGATACTTTTACAAAACTATTGAAATTATATAGATAAATATAGTATAGTATATTTATTAAGATTTAATTCTATAGAATATAGATTTAATGGTGACATTATTGTATTGTATATTTTAATACATCTGATCAAGAGCAGATGGTAAAGAAAGTGGGGAGCCATATGAAGTTATTTAGCAAAAAAGCACTAGTTGTTGTATCTATGTGTATTGCTACAGCAATTGGTGTTGCTGGTTGTGGTGGTAGCGGCGGAAGCTCTGACAGTGGGGCGAAAAAATTTGTAAATATTGCCACAGGTGGTACAGCGGGTACTTATTATCCTTTAGGTGGTGCGATTGCTGAAATTTTAAATAAAGCTATTCCAAATATGAATGCAAGTGCACAAAGTACTGGTGCTACTGTTGCCAATATTAATATGTTAAAAGATGGTTCTGTGGATATGGCTATCGTACAGAATGATATTGTATATTATGCAGCAAATGGTTTAGAAATGTTCAAAGATAAGAAGGTAACTAATCTTAGAGGTATTGCATCCTTATATCCTGAAACAGTTCAAATCGTTACATTGGCAGGTAGCAATATTACCTCTGTTGATCAACTCCGCGGTAAACGTGTAGCTGTAGGCGCTGCAGGTAGTGGTGCAGAAGCAAATGCACGTCAAATCTTAGAAGCCTATGGATTAACATACAATGATATTAATCCACAATATTTATCTTTCGGCGAAGCTGCTAGTGCTTTAAAAGATAATAATATTGATGTCGCTTTTGTAACAGCTGGTGCTCCTACTGCAGCTATCCAAGATATTGCAGCATCCAATAAAGTAGCGTTAGTTCCATTGGCTGGTGATAAAGTTGATCAATTGATTCAAAAATACCCTTACTATGCAAAACAAACAATTCCTGCAGGTACATATGCTGGTATCGATAATCCAATCGATGGTGTAGCTGTTAAAGCTGTTCTTGTTGTAAGCGATAAAGTAGATGATAGCCTTGGCTATGAAATTACTAAATCCATCTTCAGTAATTTGGATCGTTTGACTGCAGCTCATGCAGTAGGCAAATTAATCCAAAAAGCAACTGCTACAGAAGCAATGCCAATTCCTCTAAACCCAGGGGCTGAAAAATTCTACAATGAAAAATAATTTTGGCCAAAGTGTAGGTAAAGGCCGACTCCTTATTGGAGTCGGCCTTATCCTTCTTATTACAGGTTTGTTAGCAAGTATTATATGGTTTTTGTTGCGACCATGTCTATATATTACTTCTGATAAACATGTATTTTATAATCAACCTGTAACAACAGGCAAGACCTTTTCTACCCAATTTATTCATTCTGTGCAGAAGACCCCAGTATTGGAAAACTTTGTGGTAGATGTGGAACATAAAGAGATTATTTTAGACTCTACAAAATATAAATCATTTGCTGTAGGATTGCCTTTTTTAAAAAGTGATGGAGCATTTCAGCTGAATGATGGCTATTTTTTAATGGAACATATGGATCGACATTTTCCATCTATAACTATGCGGACTGGAATAGGTACAAAATTAACATTGTTTATTGATGGTGAAGAAATTCGTTTTTATGAAGCTATACCTGATGGTACAGCCATACAGTTTTATATAGCTCCATATTACGAGCGTTTTTTTAATTAGAAAGGGGGACTGATGATGGATAATAAAGACTTGAATAAAGAAA
>SAAC01000160.1 GCA_009929605.1 Negativicutes bacterium | reverse complement strand
TTAAAATATTATGGGATCAACATTGCACTCAAAGACACACATTTGTGCGTAATTTGCGTAAAAAATTAAGGGTAAGCACCTCTACTAAGAGGTGCTTTTCTTATGCCCAAATTACCGATACCTACATAAACGACTTTCATAAACCAAATATTTTAGATATAATGGATAAAACAGTAGTAATAACTATCAATGCTTATACAAGGAGGCCGGAAATGGAACTATTGCAAGCGATACAAACACGTCATAGTACACGAAAGTTTAAAACTGATTCTGTAGAGAAAAACAAATTAGAATACATCATTGAAGCGGGTCGTATGGCACCGTCTGGCGGGAATACGCAGTTAACTCATTTTGTAGTTATCACGAATCCAGGGGTGTTGGCTAAGCTCATTACGTTGGTTCAAGAAGAGTATGGAAAAATGGAAATCACCGAAAATACGTTGCCTTATATGGTAAACATTATTAAAGCAGCCGCGGCAGGGACCTTTGTGTTCAATTACAATGCGCCAGCCTTGGTGATTTTGACTAGCCCTAGAACGTATGGTAATAATTTTGCAGACAGTGCTTGTGCTATGCAGAATATGATGCTTGCTGCTAATGAATTAAATTTAGGCAGTTGCTGGGTTAATCAGTTGCGGTGGCTCCACGATAATCCTGTGGTTATGGATTTCTTAGCCACATTAGGTATCAGCCAGGATGAAATGGTTTGTGCTAGTTTGGTCGTTGGTTATGCGGATTTACCTAATGGTTTGCCAGTCCGTAAGGTGAATGAACCAAAAGGGTATAAGGTTACTTTCATCGATTAATTGATTTCATAGATTAATTCGTTTTAACGGTTACATTGGATTATTAGTTCCCTCACAACCATCCAGAAATAGCTGTTGAAATCCATAACGGCAGATTGTTCATGGGGGACAACGCAAGTCTATAGGGATGTATGGGTTTTTCCAAGAAGTAAATGGTAATTACTATAGCTTGCCCCAGGTGTGTGCATATTAGTTGATTTAGAAGCTCACTATTCAGAACTATTGAAATAGAACAGTAGAAATGGTATTATACAAAGAAATAGAAAGGGGTATGTTATGCCAGGGTTAGGAACGGTCCTAAATGTAGTGCTCATTATTTTGGGCAGTATCATTGGTCTCTTGTTTCGCCAAGAAATGAAGGAGAGCCTCAAGTCCACCCTTATGGTGGTGTGCGGCCTCATTATTATTTTCATCGGCCTCGGAGGGACGATCCAAAAGATGTTTTATCTCCTCGATGGGGCTCTACAGATGCATGATTCGATGATGCTCATTATCAGTCTCGTCATGGGTGCAGTCCTTGGAGAATGGATTGATTTACATAGCAAAATAGCCCACTTTGGTGAGTGGCTCAAGGTAAAGACGGGGAAACAGCGAGGATAGTGAGTTTACGAATGCTTTTATTACTGCATCCTTAACATTTACTATCGGTGCCATGGGAGTTATCGGCGCTATTGAGGATGGTATTAGAGGCAATTACACCATCCTCCTTGTAAAAGGCGTCATTGACGGCATAATCGTTATGGTTATGTGTTCGTTTATGGGGCGATGTTTTCCTTTATTCCCGTTGGTGTTGTGCAGATTATCATCACCATACTCGCCTATGTGTCAGAGCCCTTCATCACGAAGGAAGCGATGAATAATTTGTCTTACGTAGGGTCTATTTTGATTTTTTGCGTAGGTTTGAACCTGCTTTGGCCTGACAAGATACGCGTAGCTAATCTACTGCCTGCTATTTTTATTGCTATGGCATTGTCCTATGTGCCGTGGATACCATAATATTTTGTGTTGTTGGAAAAGGAGCCTACTATGACAGAGTCTACCGTGAACGAACCAAGTATTAACGAACCAAGTATTAACGAACC
>SAAC01000159.1 GCA_009929605.1 Negativicutes bacterium | reverse complement strand
TATAAATATAATCCCCAAACTATGCTCAACTGGGCTAATTTTATTAAATAAATTCTCGCTCAAGCCCAAAATATCAGCGCCAATCTGTTCACATTTTTTGACCAACTCGGTTAGTTCTTTGCTCTGCCCGCCCCCACTTCGAATCAAACAAACCTCTGGCGTGCCAAAAGTCTGTAGCCACTCTTCAGCCAAATGAGCACCCTCCAAAATCGCTAAATTTTGCTGGCGCCTATAGCTCTGTTTGTTAGCTAGCTTCAAGATATCTTTGAAGCGAGCATTTTGAGCAGAAGTAATTATTTGCATATAAACATTTTAACACAATTCGCAGGCAAAATAAAAAGAGCTTAGTATTTACTAAGCTCTTAAAGGTACTTTATAGTTCTGGAGTCTAGCGAGCTTTACTATAACTGTTATTAGATATAGTAACGACAATTTCACCGTTCTCACCTTTTACAGGTGATACAAAATGATTATCTAATCCAACAAAGCATACAAGCGCATCTTCAACCTCGGTTAGTTGGACTTGACAGTTCTTGGACTCAATAGTATACGAACGAGTAGACAGTAAATCATCCCCCATTTTTTCGCCAAATTCCTTGACTAGCTGACAATGGTTCATATCACCAACAACTACTACAGTTCGATTATTGATCGAATTCACTGCAACAAAACTGTTAGATAGTCCATAAACTTTTACCAAATAATTCTTTGCTACGTAGAGTAGGTTCTTTGTGCAATATAGGTTTTGTACTCTTCCGCCGCCGATTATTGCATTCTTATGGTCGGCAGACTTACGTAGAATCTTATATAATGAATCGTAAGTTCCGCAGTCCGCCCAAGGGAACACGCCAATCGAGACTTGAAGATTTTTGAAGACAGACATCAGTTCATCGGTACCAATACTCCACCCTTTAACTTCTTTCATTATCTCGCGGTCAATCTTGACTGCTTGGCTCCTAGTAACTGTCTTGCCATAAACAGATTCCTTCTTAATTATGGCGTCGGAGACTCTCTCTAGGTCTTCTGCCCTCTTTTTCGCAATCAACGCCCCAGCTTGCTCGAGTAACGTTTCGACTTTCCACACATTAATCCCAGTGTTTAATGCCGAATTCTCTGACTCTAGTAGCTCTTGGGCTCTCTCATCGTCAGGTTTCTCAACAAACCCTACAACTTTTTTAGTCTCACCCAAGTCGTCAGGACGATAAATCGCGTGGCCGCAACCTTTAACTAGGTTTAAATCAGTAGTTCGTACACCGATCAAAGTTGGTATACCATTAGAAGCAGCTAAGATAGCTCTTCTGACTGCTAGTTTAAAATTATCATCAGCTACAACATATTGGTCCGAGGGCGTGTTAACAGCAATCGCGTCTTTATTAATCTTCTTAATAAACTCGGCCCCCTTAACCATCGCCCCTGCGTAATCGTAATTATCAGCTATTTGATAGATTCTTGTACTAAGAACACCCAGCCCCAATAATTGATCTTGGGCTAACTGAGTTTGGCTATCATTAGTTGTAATTACGATAATATTCTTAGGATCAACACCTAATTCGAGATATCTCTTAACGGTCACTTGAATCCAAGTCTCTCCAGCTTCATTACAGATAGTAAACTGTTTAGGTTTAAATATTGAACCAATACCTGCAAGTCTAGAACCAATCCCACCAGCGATTATTAAAACAAATACTTTAAATAAAATTAGCGCTACTGCCTCTTGCTCCACCCCATTATTGTCCTGAACTTTTATTTTGTCGATCGCCATCATGCATATCGACTCCCCTCTATATAAATTTTCTCTCTATGGCACGGCCTCAAAACTGCCGAACCACTCGGATAACTATATTATAGCAAAAAATTATATTTTTGTCAAGTAGGTGCATATTCAAGCCC
>SAAC01000009.1 GCA_009929605.1 Negativicutes bacterium | reverse complement strand
GTTCAAAGTCTAATTGTTTTGCTGCGGCCTTCATATCGCGATCCATTTTTTCAATTTTATTATATAACTCTTCTGGCGTTAATTCAGCCACATAAGCAGATTCTGCGACTTGGTCATATACCAAGACTTCTTTTGCCCCTCGCGTACCACCGTTAGATGATCCACGCCCATTAGTGGAACCAGACGCACTAGCGCCACTGGCGCCCGATTTACTAGCTGTCTTGCGACCACGTCCACCAGATTTAGAGCGTGTGGCGGAGCTTTCACCAGAACCATACGCATCAGCCATGGTATCATCGGATAATTGATCAATCATATCCGTACCATCATCATCCAATTTAGTTAATTCAATGAGATCCTTAACGTCCTTTTTAATTGTGGTAGGTGTAATATTACGCTCTGTATTATAGGCCTGTTGAACCTCGCGACGCCGTTCTGTTTCATCCATAGCACGTTGCATGGAACCCGTGATGCGGTCCGCATACATAATAACGTGACCGTGTTCATTACGAGCGGCACGTCCAATGGTTTGAATCATAGCCGTATCAGAACGCAAGAACCCTTCCTTGTCCGCATCTAGAATAGCCACCAAGGACACCTCTGGCATGTCGAGACCTTCACGAAGCAAGTTAATGCCAACCAATACGTCAAAGACACCGGCACGCAAATCACGAATGATTTCAGCCCGCTCGATGGTCACGATATCGGAATGGAGATAACGAACGCGAACGCCCATTTCCTTGAGGAATTCCGTTAGATCTTCAGCCATTTTTTTAGTCAATGTCGTTACTAGAACGCGCTCATTTTTCTTAGCTCGTTCATGAATTTCCCCCAAAAGGTCATCCATTTGGCCCTTAATAGGACGCATTTCGATGGTTGGATCCAATAAGCCTGTAGGACGAATGATTTGCTCCGCAATATTCGTTTCCACTTCCATTTCATAGGGACCTGGCGTAGCAGATACGTATACGATTTGATTAATACGCTCTACAAATTCCTCAAATTTTAATGGTCGGTTATCCAGTGCTGACGGCAAACGGAAACCATATTCAATAAGGGATTCCTTACGAGCTCGGTCGCCATTATACATGGCGCGCACCTGTGGCATCGTCACATGGGATTCATCCACCATGATGAGGAAATCATCAGGGAAGTAATCAATTAACGTATACGGTGCATCCCCTGCCTTACGTTCAGACATATGACGGGAATAGTTTTCGATGCCCGAGCAATATCCCATTTCCTGCATCATCTCTATGTCATACCGCGTGCGTTGTTCCAATCGTTGTGCCTCGAGCAAACGGTCCTTGGATTTCAACATTGCTAGTTGATCTTCTAATTCTTCTTCGATACGTTGTACCGCAATATCCATTTTCTCTTTTGTTGTTACATAGTGAGAGGCTGGATAGACCGCTACGTGTTTACGTTCCGCAATGACATCACCAGTGAGGGAATCCACCTCCACGAGGCGGTCGATTTCATCACCGAAGAGTTCCACGCGAACCACTCTTTCACTATAGGCGGCTGGGAAAATCTCGATGGTATCCCCTTGCACGCGGAATGTGCCACGCACAAAGTTCATATCATTACGAGTATATTGAATATCTACAAGCTTGGACAAAATTTCATCGCGAGATTTCGTTTGGCCCAATCGTAAGGACAATACGAGTTTCGAATAGTCCTCAGGGTCACCCAAGCCGTAAATACAGCTCACAGAGGCCACGATGATGACATCACGGCGCTCGAACAAGCTCATGGTCGCACTATGGCGTAATTTATCGATTTCATCATTAATAGAGGCATCCTTCTCGATATAGGTATCACTAGATGGAATATATGCCTCTGGTTGGTAGAAATCATAGTAGGATACAAAGTATTCTACGGCATTATTAGGAAAGAAGCTCTTAAACTCGCTACATAATTGCGCGGCCAATGTTTTATTGTGCGCAATGATGAGTGTCGGTTTTTGAACGGCTTCAATAACCTTTGCCATTGTATAGGTTTTACCAGTACCAGTAGCACCGAGTAAGACTTGTGCCCACTCGCCACGATTAATGCCCTCAGTAAGGGATTCGATGGCCTGCGGTTGGTCCCCACTAGGCACAAAGGGCGCCTCCACCTTAAATGGTTGGCCCCCTTCAATAGATTGCATGATTGTTTTTTTCATATATTGCCTGCTTATTGCTCATCCTGTGCTTTACGGATAGCTTTCATTTCGGCCTCTGTTAGTCGTGTACCTACATTTTCGCCTTGGTTATAAGTATCTTCACCTTCCAAGACCTCCATAAGCATAGCTACGGAAAAACGATCAAGCTTTGGTGTGCTCTTTTGAATTTCTGTAGCCAAAGCCCATTCTTCTTCTGTATAGTGATTAATACGCTCACTAACCTCTGCCCAGTTTGATAACAACAAACGTGTAATAGGTCGATATAACTCGATACCAAAATGTTCAATTAAATCAACAATTTTGTTCATATCTTCTAGACATACATTATAGCCATTGGCTGTATTTTCAGATTCTACGTATTCTAAAAGAAATGGACGGTTAAATTTATTTGTCACCACTCATCATTCCTTTATCAAATAGTGCATTTGCAAATTCCCTCGCATTGAAAGGACGCAAATCATCCATGCCTTCCCCTACGCCAATCCAACGTACAGGAACACCTAATTCTTCCTTGATGGAAATAACTACACCACCCTTGGCGGTACCATCAAGCTTCGTTACTACAATACCATTTACAGGTACTGCTTGTCCAAATAATTTTGCTTGGCTTACCGCATTTTGACCTGTTGTACCATCAAGTACTAACAGTGTTTGGTGCGGTGCACCTTCCACATGATTATTAGCAACGCGACCAATTTTCTTTAACTCTTCCATGAGGTTGACCTTTGTATGTAAACGGCCAGCTGTATCAACAATAACTAAATCTGCATTGCGAGATTTAGCCGCTACCATTGCATCAAAGACAACGGCTGCAGGATCTGAACCTTCTTGATGTTTTACAATAGGCACACCTACACGATCTGCCCATATTGAAAGCTGATCTGCCGCAGCGGCACGGAATGTATCACCTGCCGCAATGATAACCTTCTTCCCTTCTTTAGTATAATAGTTAGCTAATTTAGCAATTGTAGTAGTCTTGCCAACACCATTAACACCAACCACAAGGATTACCTCAGGATGGTGCAAGGTGATATCATCCTCTTGTGCATCAAGCATTTCAGAAATACGATCTTCCATAAATGGCATAACCTCTCCAGTATTGTTGATAATACCTTCTGTAACACCACGACGGATTTCTTTCATCAAATACTCTGTTGTTTTAATTCCTAAGTCACCTTGAAGCATGACTGCTTCCAAATCATCTAGAAAATCATCATCAATTTGAGCGTAACCAATAATTACGCGTTCTACATTCGATACAAAAGACTTGCGAGTCTTTTCCAAACCTTCCTTAATCTTATTAAAGAATCCAAATGCCATTATGCTAGATCCCCTTTCACATCTTCAAATGCTACTGTCAATAAACGAGATACCCCACGTTCCACCATGGTAACACCTTGTAATACTTCCGCTGCCTCCATCGTTTTCTTACGATGAGATACAACAATAAATTGCGTTTCTCCATTCACTTGATGCAAATAATGACTAAATCGTTCTACATTGGCTTCATCCAGTGCAGCATCAACCTCATCGAGCACACAGAATGGTGCTGGACGATAATCCAAGAACGAAAATAATAAAGCAATAACCGTGAGCGCTCTTTCACCACCCGAGAGCAGGCTCAACTGTTGGCGTTTTTTCCCCGGCGGTTGAATATAGAAATCGATACCACCCGTTAAAATGTCATCAGGATTTGTCTGCACGATTTGTGCTGTACCACCACCAAAGAGTTTACTAAATACCTCTTGGAATCGTATGCCTACAATATCGAGTACCTCTAAGAGCTGTGTACTCATAGCCTTATCCATTTCCGCAATAACGGCCTGTAATTGTTCCTTCGCCGTCACTAGATCCATATGTTGCGTATTAAGGAAATCATAGCGATTTTGTGTCTCCTCGTATTCCTCTACGGCGTTCGGATTAACCGTGCCCAACTCGGTGATTTCAGCTAGCAAACGAGCTTGCTCATCTTTCCAGTCATTCACGGAGCCAACCAGGGATAATTGCCCCGCTTCCTCAAGGGTAAAGCCCATGGCCTGTAATTCTTCCACAGCACGCTCGCATTCCATGCGATATCGTGTCAGCTTGCCCTCCATATCGAGCAATCGGCTCTGCACTAATTTATGCCGCTTATTCAGTTCCTCTTGAGTGCTTAGAATATCTTCCAATTCCTTGCGAGCCCCAGAGGTCTTCGTATACGCCTCATCACGTAATTTGCCTAGTTCTTGAACCTTGGCGCTTACCGTTTCCAGCTCCGCTTGCAATTTCTGTTGCTCCTGTGGCAATGTATCATTTAATCGAGTCTGAATAGTTAGCAATGAACTTTGTAATGGTGTCATACGCTCATCCATGGATGCTAACGATGCTTCACGTTCACGCTGTTGCTGTTCCCGACTCGTCATGTTCTGACGCAATTGTTCACATTGCATTCGCATATTAGTGAAAGCCTCATAAGCCTCTTGTTGAGCTTGTTGCAACGCTGACAATTTGGCCATCCGTTCCACTTGGTTTAAACCAGCTTTTCCATCACCAGCTAGGTCCTGTAGTGCTTGTTCCGTACTTTCAATAGCCTGTTCTAATGTAGTCTGTTCTACATCGAATTGAGCGAGTTTCTGTACTTGTTCTTGCAACACACGTTCTTTACGAGCCATTTGATTAGTTATATTGTCTACCTTCGTTTCATTGGAAACGACGATGAGATTCATGTGTTGATATTGTTCATCTACTTCGCGACGTTCTTCTTGCATCATCACGAGGCGAGATTCTAGTTCCTGAAGGCTATGAGTAATCTTCGCCTCAGAGTCTATATATTTCTGAATATCTGATTCCAAACGTTGTGCTTCATCCTTGCGGCTTAACACAGAACTACGTTTGCGCTTGGTAGCACCACCAGTAAGAGAACCCCCAGGTTGGAATTGTTCCCCTGTAAGCGTTACTAACCGCAATTGTTGATGGTATTTTTTTTGAATTTGGATAGCTTGCTCCATGGATTCTACAACAAGTGTACGGCCCAATAAATATTGGAATATATCCTTGTACTTCGTATCAAAGGAAATACAATCCATCGCAGTGCCTAGAACACCTGGTTCCTTTAGGGCTGGTGTATCAAAAGGCCGCCCTTTCACAGATTCCATCGGCAAGAACGTTACACGCCCGCCTTGCGTTGATTTCAGGTAATTCACAGCCTCTGCCGCCGCTCTAGACGTAGTAGTGATAACATGGTTAACACTGCCACCCAAGGCCGTTTCAATAGCGACTACGAATGTATCGTTTACAGTAAATACATCCCCAACAGCACCTTTTAATTCAGAACGCCAAGGTCCTTTACCATTCAATACATGTTTCGTACCTTCTAGATAACCTTCATGTTGCTCTGCCCATTGGCCTAATAGTTCCAATCGACCTTGCGCCTTTTGTAAATCACTGCGCAATTTCTGCAGTTCTTTACGCTGTTCACGAATCGTTACTGTCACATGTTGCTCTTCGTCCATGAAGGACTTGCGTCGATCACCCAATTCAGTAAACTTGTTATGGATATTGGCAAACTCATGTTTAGCTGCATCTAATTCCACTTGAACATCTTGAATTTCCTTTGTTAGCGTTGCTTCCAACACTTGTGTTTCACGACGACGTTCCGCTAGGGAACGAATAGCTGCCTTATTGGATTCAATAGAGGTCACGAGATTCATATGTTCTGCTTGACGGTTATCTATTTCATCCTGTGCCGCCTGCCACTGAGATTGTTCAGCATTGACTGCCGCCATAGCCTGTTGATAGTCAGATTCCAATGTACCTAAAGAAGATTCCTTCGCCTGTAATTCAGCAGTATCCTTAGACATCAACTGTTCCAAGATTTGAATTTGTTGCGCCTCACCTTGTTTGATGGCCTCCAGCTCACTTAAACGAGCTGTGGTTTCCTCAAATTCGCGACGCGCTGTACTCAACTGTTCCTCTAATAAACGAAGATGACCCGCCACGCGTTCTTCCTCGCGTTGGTACTGGGCAAATTCCGCTTCCCATTGCTTCAACTGTTCTTGGTCGGTACTCGTAGAGGCTTGCAATGTATGACGTTTCGCATCCAATGTGGACAATTCCGTTTGTAACTGGCTATCTTCATCATTATAGGATATATGCTCATTTTCAAAACGCGTTAACAAACGATCTGACGTTTTATATTGGTGAAAGCCCAATGCGCCATCGTAATTTCGTTTATCTCGACTCAAGACCATATATTTTTTCGTCGTTTCCGCCTTGATTTGTAATGGCTCTAATTGATCCTCAATGGTAGCCATTACGTCTTGAATACGCTCCATATTACGCTCTGTAGTAGCAATACGACGTAATGCATCTTCTTTGTTTAATTTAAATCGAGAAATACCCGCCACATCTTCAAAGATTAAACGGCGTTCCTCTGGCTTACTATTCAAAATCGCATCGATTCTATTTTGACCGATGATAGCCATGGAATCACGACCAAGACCCGTATCAGCCAAAAGCATGTGAATATCCTTTAATCGACAATTGCGTTTGTTGATTTGGAATTCACTTTCACCACTGCGGTAAATGCGACGAGTGATAGCCACCTCTGTCACATCTATATCAAGTTGGCCATCGGAGTTATTAAATACCAAAGTGACCTCTGCAGCGCCCATAGGTCTACGTTTTTCCGTACCGGAAAAAATGATATCCTCCGCCTTTTGACCACGCAAATTACGCACATTGGATTCGCCCAATACCCATTTCATGGCATCAGTGATGTTACTCTTGCCACTACCATTAGGACCAATAACGGCAGTCATGCCTGGTGAAAATTTAACGATTGTTTTGTCTGCAAAGGATTTAAAGCCTTTTAACTCAAGACGCAATAATTGCATGGCTGCCTCCTTTCCTTTGAACTATTAAATCAGAAATATCTCTCTATAGAAAATATCCATCTAGTAATCAAAATTTTACTACTGTACAGAATATATGCTAACGATGATTTTCATTTTTATATAGAGTCTTATCCATATATT
Source organism: Negativicutes bacterium (assembly GCA_009929605.1). GTDB lineage: Bacteria > Bacillota > Negativicutes > Veillonellales > Veillonellaceae > Veillonella > Veillonella absiana. Next base: position 35,744 of record SAAC01000009.1, on the reverse strand, counting down.
ATATCACATATCGTATATCATCTATATCAATAGATACACTTTGATTGTTTACAATCAATCTATGATGAGCATCTGATTTTCTAACCTGCCAACACCATTGAAAATCTGGATAGTACTGAGCAAAGTATTTCATATTACATTGACGAACACCACGAATTTTTGAGGTCAATGATTGGGGGTAAGTAATCACAATCTGAGGCTTAACACATCGAGGTCTAATACCTCTTAAAACGTCATCTACCACATTATCATCTTGGTTTAACGGTATAAATAACCCCGATTTTATACCGCTTCGCAGAGATTCAAAATATTGCTCATGTGATACTATACAATCCTCAATGCGTATTCTCCATTGTTCATTCACAACCAGTTCACCCATAGCCGGCTCATAAGGACCTGCCACAAGGCCTGTCCCGAAATCAAGCTCTTCCGTACTTTGCAAGCCAGTACGGATAACTTCTATGTGATGGTCTTCAAACCAGGTCTTCATAAACGCAGAGTATCTAACTGCCTGCTCCACCGTTAGTGGTTCATATAATCCCTGTCTATACATAGTAGCTAATTCAGTGTTTTCAATCACCAATACAGGATAAATACGTACAAAATCCGGCTGTAGCTTTGAGATTTCAACTGCTGTTTCAACAATAGTATACATCGTTTCACCTGGTAATCCGGGTAAAAGTTGTAATCCTATTTTAATTCCTTTATTCCGTAAGCGTTTAACTGCATCACGTACATCCTGGGCCGTATGACCGCGCTTGGATGTCTCTAGAATAGCATCATTCATAGATTGTACACCAATTTCCACAGTACGAATACCATGTTCATAGAGGAAATCAATATCGTCATCATAGAGCGCATCAGGTCGTGTAGAACATCGAATGCCATCAATGAGACCTACATCGAGAGCCCGCTTGGCCTCAACCAAGAGTTCTGTTTGTAATATACGTGAAATAGCCGAAAAGCTACCACCATAAAAAGCAACTTCCCAGAATTTATTTGATCGATTATCTCCTACATATTCGCGGATAGTATGGGCAATCTCAGCACGGGATAATCCTGGTGGCATCTGAATCAAGTTAATACTTTCACCAGCTTTATTATCTACTTCTCCGTAAATAGGTTCTGTACTAACCACCACACTGCTAGCTAATTCATGTTTCGACACATCATTATGACCTGCAATTCTAGTCTGATTACAGAAGACACAAATATGAGGACAACCCAAATGAGGAATAAAGAATGGAATCATACCATATTTTTTTTTAACTGGTGTAGTCATGTGCTCCTCCTATCGTCCCACTATATAAGAAAAAGGAGCGGATATCCACTCCTTAATCGTTCATAGCATCTAATGACTTTAATGTCATTTCTGCTGCATGTTGTTCGGCTAATTTTTTACTTTTACCAGACCCTGATTCATAGGACTGTCCATCAATTTGAACCTCCATACAGAATGTTTTTGCATGATCGGGACCAGATTCACTTAACAGTTGATAGTGAATATGTTTTTCCCCATCTCGTTGCACAAACTCTTGTAACAAAGTCTTATAATCTTTACCACGCTTGCCGGCAATGGCTTGATCAATATATCCTTGCAAATGACTCAATACAAACTGCATGGCTGTAGCATAATCAGTAGAAATATAAATACATCCTACCAAGCATTCAAAAGTATCCGCTAAAATGGAGTTACGTCGACGTCCACCTGAGCTATTTTCCCCATGGCCTAATAATAGATACTCACCCAGCCCTAAAGCACGACTGCAAGAGGCTAAAGAATCCTCACAAACAGTGGCCGCTTTAATTTTAGTCAGTTCACCCTCAGTCATTTGAGGATATGTTTTAAATAAATGCTCCCCTACAATTAAATCTAATACAGCATCACCTAAAAATTCTAGCCTTTGATTATGCTGAATCTTCTTAGATTTATGTTCATTTGCATAAGATGTATGTGTAAAAGCTCGATTCAATAGGGAGATATCTTGAGTCGGCAATTGTAAACGACTAACAAGCTCCTGAAGGGAAACTTCACGAGCTTGTGTCATTTTATTCTTATGCGACCTTGCGGCACTCATTAGTCCTCGTAGCGACGAACAAGTAATGTCGCATTATGGCCACCAAAGCCAAAGGAGTTAGAAAGAGCATAATTAACTTTATAATCGCGAGCACCTTCACGAATGTAGTCTAAATCAAGACCTTCATCAGGATTATCACAATTGATTGTTGGATGAACTTTACCAGTTTCAATAGCCATAGCCATTACGATAGCTTCAATAGCACCAGCAGCCCCTAACAAATGACCTGTCATAGATTTTGTAGAGTTAACAACGATGTCTTTTGCATGATCGCCAAACAATTCTTTAATTGCTTTTGTTTCGTTCAAGTCATTAAGACCTGTAGATGTGCCATGAGCATTGATGTAGTTAATTTCAGATGGATCAATACCAGCATCTTTAATTGCCAATTCCATACATTTACGAGCTTGTAAACCACCTGGAGCTGGAGCTGTGATATGGTAAGCATCACCATTTGTACCATAACCTACTACTTCTGCGTAGATATGAGCACCACGTTTTTTAGCATGTTCTAATTCTTCAAGAACAACGATACCTGCGCCTTCACCCATTACAAAGCCATCACGATCTTTATCAAATGGACGAGATGCTTTAGTAGGTTCGTCATTACGAGTAGACATTGCTTTCATAGCAGCGAAACCAGCTACAGCTGCAGGGGAAATAGCAGCTTCTGTACCACCGGCGAACATAATATCTGCATCACCACGAGCAATGATACGGAATGCATCACCAATAGAATTTGTACCAGACGCACATGCAGTAACATCAGTAATCGCTGGTCCACGAAGGCCCAAACGAATGGATACACGACCAGCTACCATATTTGCAATCATCATAGGAACTGCAAAGGGGCTAACGCGACCAGGTCCTTTATCAAACAAAGTTACATATACATCGTGGATAGAGTCAATACCGCCAATACCAGTACCAACAACTGTACCACAACGATCAAGGTCTTCTTCGTCTAATGCTAATTTTGCATCATCTGCAGCCATAACAGCTGCACCAATTGCTAATGCAGAAGAGCGGTCCATACGACGAGCATCTTTTTTATCCACACCAAATTCTGTTACATCAAAATCTTTAACTTCGCCAGCAATGCGAGTTGCATATTCAGATGCGTCAAAATGCGTGATAGGTCCGATACCAGATTGACCCGCTAACAATGCATTATAAAAGTTTTCTTTACCATTACCTACTGGTGTGATTGCACCTAAGCCTGTAATTACAACACGTTTTTCCAATTTTCCACCTCTTATAAGCAATATATAGGATTTACATTAATCTATTTCTGCTACTTGTTGTGTTAACTGTGCAAAGATTTCTTTAACTGGTAAAATGCTTTCAACTTTACGCATATTATTACCAGAGAATACTAATCCAGTTTCCACATCCCCTTGTTGTGCTCTTGAAAGAGCGCGAATAATACAGAACTTATGTGAGCAATGTTTTAGACAATTATCACATACTGTTGGTGGAGCAACGGTACCATCCAATACACTTTCCGCAAAGCGGTTGCGAATGGCTTGCCCTGGTAAACCAACAGGACTCTGAATTAATACGATATCTTCAGGGTTTGTTGCACGAACATACATTTTTTTCAATTCATCAGAGGCATTACATTCATCACTCGCTGCAAAACGACTGCCCATTTGAACACCATTTGCACCAAGTTTTAACATTTCTACAATGTCTTTACCATCTAATACACCGCCTGCCCCAATGACAGGGATGTTTTTTACAGCCGCCACTACTTCAGGTACGATTTCACGAGATGAACGATTTGTTCCCAAGTGACCACCAGCTTCACAACCTTCTACAATAACAGCAGAAGCGCCAAGACCTTCAGAAATTCTTGCTAATTTGGCAGAAGAAACAATCGGCACAATAGGTGTACCAGATTCTTTGCCCATTGCGAACATATCTCTTGAGAAACCGGCCCCGGCCACTACAAGATCAATGCCCTCATCGATGGCAGTTTTTACTAGCCCCGCAAATTGCGTAGCCGCTACCATTGCATTTATACCAATAATACCCGTAGGTGATAATTTTCTAGCTAATTGTATTTCATATCTTAATTCATCAAACGGCAAACCAGATGCTGCAATTAGGCCTATACCGCCTTCATTTGCAACGGCTGCTGCCAACCGAGCTGTAGATAATCTTATGGCCATACCACCTTGAATAATAGGCAGCTTAGCCACTAGATTCCCAATGCGAAGTTCAGGGAGCTTCACTATCAATTCCTCCTGTAAACAAAACCGTTTGGGAGACCACTCGGTCTCCCGTACGGCTGAATGTCAGCTTATACAGCTTATTTAGCAGAATCAATAAATTCTACTGTATCCTTAACGGTTTTGATTTTTTCTGCAACATCGTCAGGGATTTCTACACTGAATTCTTCTTCAAATGCCATGATTAATTCAACGATATCCAAGGAGTCTGCGCCTAAATCGTCGATGAATGTAGAATCGATGGTAACTTCAGCTTCATCAACGCCTAATTGTTCCACAACGATCGCTTTAACTTTATCGAAAGTGTTCATTGTTGGTTCACCTCCTTTCAATTGAGATTTATATATAGTCTACATTGTTAATTACATTACCATGCCACCATCAACATTGATGACCTGACCTGTAACATAACTAGCAAAGTCGCTAGCAAGGAATGTCGCTACATTAGCAACTTCATCAGCTTCAGCCATACGACCTAATGGGATTTCAGTTACCATAGCTTCTTTTACTTTTTCAGGAAGTACTTCCGTCATATCGGTGTTAATAAAACCAGGAGCAATGGCATTAACAGTAATACCACGACTCGCTAATTCTTTGGCACAAGATTTTGTAAAGCCAATAACACCGGCTTTAGAAGCACTATAGTTAGTTTGACCTGCATTACCCATTACACCTACTACAGATGTCATATTGATAATGTGACCAGCTCGTTGTTTCATCATAATCTTGGAAACAGCTTTTGTTACTAAATATACACCTTTAAGGTTGATATCCATAACAGCGTCCCAATCTTCATCTTTCATACGCATCAATAATCCATCACGAGTAATGCCTGCATTATTCACGAGAATATCAATGTGGCCAAATTCTTTATGAGTTTCTTCAACCATAGCCGCTACTTCTTCAGCATTAGCTACGTTTGCTTTTATTTTAATTGCTTTACGGCCTAAAGCTACAATAGCATCTACAGTTTCTTGAGCAGCTGCTTCGCTACCACTATAATTAACTACTACGTCAGCGCCATTTTGAGCCAATTTAATAGCTACCGCACGGCCAATGCCACGAGATGCACCAGTTACTAATGCTACTTTATCACTTAAATGCATTTTATCTAACCTCTTTCAAAAATTCAAGAGTTTTCTCTAAGGATTCAACATCTTCAATATTCGCTAATTGCATTTCTTTGTTGATTTTTTTAGTAAAGCCAGTAAGTACTTTGCCTGGGCCTACTTCAACAAAAGCTTCTACACCAAAGTTAACCATCTCAGCTACGCAATCTTCCCATAATACAGGGTTGGCCGCTTGAATAACTAAGGATTTTTTAATTTCTTCTGCATCCGTCAAAATGTTACCAGTTACATTAGCAACTACAGGGATTTGAGCATTTCTCACTTCGATTTTATCGAGTTCTTCTTTCAAGCGAAGTGCTGCTGGTTCCATCAAACGACTATGGAATGGTGCGCTAACAGGCAACATAACCGCACGTTTAGCGCCAGCTGCTTTCATTTCTTCTGCAGCGGCTTCTACAGCAGCTTTTGCACCAGCAATAACGATTTGACCTGGGCAGTTAAAGTTTACTGCTTGTACAGAGCCTACAGTAGCATCAATTTTGGCACAAATTTCCACTACTTGTTCACGAGGTAATGCCAAGATAGCCGCCATAGCACCTTCGCCAATCGGCACAGCTTCTTGCATATACTCACCACGTTTATGTACTACAGATACAGCATCTTTAAAATTCAATACACCCGCAGCTACTAATGCACTGTATTCACCAAGGCTATGACCACCAACAATATCAGGTGTAAAACCTTTTTCTTTTAATACTTCGTAGCATGCTACGGAAGCTGTCAAAATAGCTGGTTGTGTATTTGCTGTCTTAACTAATTCTGTATCAGGACCTTCAAAGCACAATTTAGTAATAGAATAGCCAAGCGCTTCATCAGCTTCTTCAAAACGTTGTTTTACAATTGGGTATGTATTATATAAATCTTGTAGCATACCTACTTTTTGGGAACCTTGTCCAGGAAAAACAAATGCAGTTTTCATGAATGCCTCCTATTTGCCAATTTTTTGTAAATTAACAATTACTGTTTCTGTTTCACTCATAATATCTTTAATGATTTGATCACATGTTTTTACAGAGTCTAACATTCCTGCAATTTGACCAATCATTACAGAACCTTCTTTTACATCGCCATCAATAGCAGCCTTACGAAGGGTACCTGCACCCAAGTTTTCTAGTTCTTCTTTAGAACCACCACCAAACTCTAGTGATTTATATTGATGTGCCAATGCATTATCAAGAATACGAACTGGATGCCCAGTCGTCAAACCTGTCATAACAGTAGCACGATCTTTTGCTTTTAATACAGCAGCTTTATAGTTTTCATGAGCAATACATTCTTCTGAAAGTACAAAACGAGTACCCATTTGAACTGCGGAGGCACCTAATGCAAAGGCAGCAGCTACACCACGACCATCAGCAATACCACCAGCGGCAATAACAGGCACATCGACAGCATCCACAACTTGTGGAATCAACGCCATAGTTGTGATTTCCCCAACATGACCGCCAGATTCAGTACCTTCTGCGATAATCGCATCAATTCCACCGCGTAACAAACGTTTTGCTAACAATACGGATGCTACTACTGGGATTACTTTTGTGCCAATCTCCTTAAGAGCTGGGATATATACACCTGGATTACCTGCGCCAGTTGTAATCACTGGAACGCGTTCTTCCACAACAACTTCCATAACTTCTTTCACAAAAGGAGACATCAACATAATATTACAACCGAATGGTTTATTCGTACGTTCTTTCAACTTGTGAATTTCATTACGGAATACATCAGGCGGCATGTGACCAGCACCAATAATACCAAGGCCACCAGCTTCAGAAACAGCTGCTGCTAATTCTGCAGTACCTAACCAAGCCATACCACCTTGGAAAATTGGATATTCAATTTGTAACAAGTCACAAATATCCGTTTTAATCATCTGATTATTCCTCCTTAATACCATTTCATGACTAGGCTAGCCCAAGTCAATCCAGCCCCAAAGCCTGCAAACGCCACGTTATCGCCACGTTTCAAGTATCCACCACGTACTGCTTCATCTAAAGCAATAGCAATGGAGGCTGCTGAAGTATTACCATACTTTGGCAAATTAACAAATACTTTTTCATCTGGCAAATTCAAGCGTTTTGCAGCAGATTCAATAATTCTAATATTAGCTTGGTGTGGGATAAAGAAATCTAATTCTTCTAATGCCATACCAGCACGTTCTAAAGATTTTAATGCTGTACGGCCCATGACCTTAACAGCAAATTTATATACTTCTGGGCCATCCATATATACATAGGTTAAGCCTTCTTCAATGCGTTTATCATTGGCTTGCATAGCAATACCACCAGCAGGAATCGCTAATGCCATCCCTTTGCTACCATCAGCACCAATATCTACACCTTTAATACCATAGCCTTCTTCTACTGTGGAAACAACAGCAGCACCAGCACCATCACCAAAAAGAACACATGTGGAGCGATCTTTCCAGTTCAAGATACGAGATAAAACTTCGCCACCAATAACAAGGACATTTTTATAAATACCAGTATTGATATAGCTAGCCGCGGTTACCAAACCATAAGCAAAACCGGAACAAGCCGCTTGTAAGTCAAAAGCAGCTGCATTTACAGCACCTAAATTTGCTTGTACTAAACAAGCTGTAGATGGTAGCGGCATATCTGGAGTCAATGTAGCCATGATGATACAATCAATATCTTCTGGTTCTAAATTAGCCATTTGTAATGCCCGTTTAGCAGCTTCTGTAGCAAGGTCAGATGTATTGACACCTTCTGGAGCAATTCTACGTTCTTCAATACCTGTACGTTCACGAATCCACTGATCATTTGTATCAACGATTTTTTCAAGATCAAAGTTGGTTACCACATTATCAGGTACACAACTGCCCGTGCCAATAATACCCACAGGTTTATTCATCATACTCATATTTAAAGGCTCCTTCTACTTCAATCGTTTTTTGTATATGTTCAATAATTTTTCTATCCACTAAATCGCCAGCAATATTGATAGCTGTTTTGATTTCTTTAGCTTTAGAACTACCATGACAAATAATAAAAACACCATTAACACCAAGCAATGGAGCACCACCATTTTCTGTGTGGTCTAATCGCTTGCCGATTTTTTTAATAGCTGGTTTAACTAGTAATGCACCTAATTTAGCAAAAATACCACCTTCCATAATGCCATCTTTCACCAATTGAGTTACAGCAGTGACAAGTCCTTCTGCAAATTTAAGCACTACATTACCTACAAAGCCATCACAGACAACCACGTCCACAGTGCCCTTAGGTATATCTCGGCCTTCTACATTACCATAAAAACTAATAGTTTTTAACTTTTTGAGAAATGGATACGTTGCTAAGACAACTTCATTACCTTTACTCGCTTCTTCACCAATATTCAATAAGCCAACTGTAGGATTCGCTTTGCCTAACAATAGTTTAGCATATTCAGAACCCATTAAGGCACCTTGAACAAGATGTTTAGGTTTACTATTTGCATTAGCACCAGAGTCCAACATAACTGTAACACCATTAACTGTTGGAATCGGTGTAGCAATAGTAGGACGATCAATCCCTTTGATACGACCCAAACCAAATAATGCAGCAGCTACCGCTGCGCCAGTACTACCTGGTGCAATAACTGCATCACATTGTTTATCTTTTACTAATGCTGTTGCAACTACTACTGACGCGTCTTTTTTCTTACGCAACGCTTGTGCTGGATGTTCATCCATACCAATCACTTCACTAGCATGATGCACAGTAATACGCGGATTCTTTTGTTCATTATTCTCTTTGAGAATAGTAAAAATTTGTTGCTCGTCACCGACAAGGACAACTTCCATATGCGGATTTTCACGAATTGCTTCGATAGATCCTAACACAATTTCTAAGGGAGCAAAATCCCCGCCCATTGCGTCTACTGCAATTTTCATAGCTTAACCCCTAGTATCTACGGACTCCATAATAAATTTAGCTCTAAAGACTTCTTGAACTTTATCTTTTATCGTCACCCATATAAAGTATTTAGGACCTCGTTGCCGTACAATTTCTGCTTTAGCAATCAAATTAGTACCTACACTTACAGGATTTTTATGCTTGATATTACCTACTTCAGCCAGAGCTACAGGGACACCCATAACTGTTTTTGCCAAAGAATTTGCTTGAGCATATAAAAATTGCGGATCAATATATCCAGAGCGATCAACCATATCCTGTGTAGTTTTCATCATGGATAGAGCTTGTTTACCTTCTGTGATATCAATCAATTCACCGAACCCATCATAATGCAAAGATTCATTGACCTCTTGATTATTCTCAGTTGCCATCGCCCGAATACGTTCCCGCAATTCAGGAATACCCAATTCTAATCGATCCAAACGAATGGTAGGCACACTCACACTAAAGTGATTGGCTAATTCTTCGTCTGTAAGAAATGGCGTATTATTCAGTTTTTCTGCTAACTGGAGTTGTCGCTCTTGTTTCTTTAATCGACTCATGGGACCACCTTTTATGACCAAGTAATAATATTACGTATTAATTATAGATGATAAATCCCCACAATGCAAGACTTTTCGCATATATTGTAATATGTATCACTTATAACCACAAAATATAGCCCAAACCAAATGCAATAGATATAATATTTTCTATATAGATTTTATCATTAATATAGGGTATTCGTCTATGAAAGTCACACATTCATACACTATTACTTTTCCAGTATTCAAAATTAGTTCACCCTAGAGTCAAAAGACTAAACTACATACACACAGGGCTTAATAAACAAAAAAGACCCTATCGCTTACGCAATAGGGTAATTCTCCGCTTTTATTAAGCTTTTGCAACTACTTGCTCACCTTTATAGTGACCACATGTAGGACAAACACGATGAGGCATCATAGGTTCGTGGCATTGAGGACACGCTACGTAACCAGGAGCTTCTAATTTCCAATTAGCACGACGACGGTCGCGACGGCATTTAGACAATCTACGCTTAGGTACTGCCATTATCTGCACCTCCTTAACATAATCATTAGGACAATCTATCATCTTTCTCATCAAGCAGCGCTCGAAGAGCTGCAAATCGAGGATCCACCACAAAGGATTCACAAGAACAAGGTGAAACATTTAAATTTGCTCCGCAATGAACGCACAATCCTTTGCAATCATCCTGACATAACACTTGAGAAGGCTCATTGATGATTAATGTATCCCGAATCAGTTCGGTTAAATCAATGGTCTCTCCATCGAAAGGGACGATATCGCTATCATCCGCTTGCATCCGACCCCGAGGATCAGCTACAAAGGTTTCTTCGAACGAATCAAGTTGTTTATGTTCTGTCGGTTGTAAACAACGCGAACATTCATAATCACCATGTGATTCTACAGTGCCCATAACGATGTAATTTTGACCATCAAACCAAAACTCACCACTAATGGTTATATCATGACGGCTCCAAGGAAAAGCAGTTACATTCCCAAGCACAGATGCCGGTTCAGTATAGCTATAAGGAAATTTCTTTCCTATATGTTCTTTTGCTTGCTCTACTTGCAGTTTCATAATCTTACCTCGACTTATAATATTATAAACATCGCTAGTCGCTTTGTCAATAAAAAAGACTACCTCGGTCACCCGAGATAGTCCATTATGTATCGAAATTACATTTTTTCGAATTGGTCTTTGCCTACGCCACAAAGTGGGCATACATAATCTTCAGGTTGTTCTTCGAAGCTCATGCCTTCAACTTCAGGATCATAAACCCAACCGCATACTACGCATACATATTTGTCCATTGATAAATCCTCCTTCACTTGTTTTTTTATATCGTCATTATCATACAGATACTTTATCTGAGATTAGTATAGCAAAGGTATTGAAACTTTTCAATACTCTATTTAAAATTTTTTTGTTTATTTCACATACTTAATATCTCACAATATCATACATCATCATTATTGAAAACAATTATTATTTAAACAACAAAAACCATTTACCCCATTTTTATCATGTATATGGCTATACATCTAACTATACCTTATATATAATATATAGTGTATGGTTAATCCATCGACATAAGGATTGGGCAAAACTAAGGAGCCCTCCTTTCAAATTATAGATTTTATTTATGGAGGTACTATGAAAACAACTTTCACCGAATTACTCAATATTCAATATCCTATTATCCAAGGTGCTATGGCCTGGGTATCAGAACACAAATTAGTCGCTGCAGTAGCGAATGCTGGCGCAACTGGTGTTATCGCCTTAGGTGGTCGCGATGCAGAATGGACTCGCCAAGAAATTCGTGCTACTCGCGAATTAACGGACAAACCATTCGGTGTTAACCTTATGTTAATGGCCCCTAATAAAGATGAATTGTTAGAAGTTATTTTAGAAGAAAAACCTGCATTTGTGACATTAGGTGCGGGCAATCCAGTACCTTTTATCAAACCATTACAAGATGCAGGTATCAAGGCCATCCCTGTTGTGCCAAGTTTAAAATTAGCTAAACGCATTGCTGACGCTGGTGCTGACGCGATGATCATTGAAGGCCAAGAAGCTGGTGGTCACATTGGTACGCAAACTACTATGGCATTAATGGAAAATATTTTACCTGAAATCAATATTCCAATTATCGTAGCTGGTTCTATCGTTGATGGTCGCGGCTTAGCAGCTGCTCTATTAATGGGTGCTCAAGGTGTACAAATGGGATCTCGCTTCCTATTAGCTGAAGAGTGTCAGGTACATCCAAATATGAAGCAAGCTATCATCAACGCTACAGATACAGACTCTGTTGTAACAGGATTAACATCTGGTCACGGCGGTGTACGTGGATTGAAAAGTGACTTTACTACACGCTATATTGCTGCTGAATTCTCTGGTACAGCTACAAAAGAAGAATTAACAAACATGTCTAAAGGTACCAATAAATTAGCGGCCGTAGATGGTGATGTAGTAAATGGTGTTGTCCAAGTTGGTCAAGGTTTGAATCGCCTTACAAAAGTTGAATCCGCACAAGAGATTGTAACTTCTGTAATCTCAGAAGCACAAGAGGCAATTAAGAACGTACAACGTTTCCTATAAAATATAAAGGAGAACAAATGAGACCATATCACGGAAAATATCCAAAACTCGATGCCAAAAGCTGTGTTATGCCAGGTTGCGAACTTATGGGTGATGTAGAATTAAAAGAATTCGCCTCCTGCTGGCTAAATGTCTCTGCTCGTGGTGACGTTAATAAAATTATTGTAGGCCGCTATTCCAATGTACAAGACAACTCCGTTCTTCATGTAGATGACGAACAACCCTGTGTGCTAGGTGACTTTGTTACTATTGGCCACAGTGCGATTATCCATGCCTCTACCTTAGAGGATAATGTTCTGGTAGGCATGGGCGCCATTATATTAAGTGGCTGTCATATTGGGACAGGCTCTATTATTGCTGCCGGCGCTGTAGTGAAAGAAAACTCAGTTATTCCTCCTCATTCATTGGTTGTAGGTATTCCTGCTCGTATCGTTCGTACTGATGAAAGTATGATGGAACGCATCCATAATCAAGCATTAAAATATAAAAACTTATGGACAAAAGAATACGGTTTACTTCCAGATGCTGATGGCGAACAATATACAAAGGGTTCTAAAATCGTATAAGCCTATACCATGTATATAAAGGATTAATACACTCGCCTACAAAACAACATAGACATAAAAAACAGACATATGTCAGAAAATTCTGATATATGTCTGTTTTTTTATGTCTATGTATTGTATAACCTTACAATTAGTTGCTATACAAAATGATATCACCTGTAGCTAGTGTTTTCTTTACATCAATGAGTCGTTGATTTGATGAACCTCTAAATTGTAAGCTCGGATCCTTTAACTCATCCATGAACCGTCCATCCACCACTACATCGACTAATTCCACAAGAGATTTGCGTTCTTCATCAGCTAATAAATCATCCCATATATAACCAGAATAGGCCCAAATTGATTTTTCTGGTGCCACTGTACGAACTGCTTTCACCACGGGAATGAGACCCTTCACATTTTGAAATGGCTCACCCCCAAGCAACGTCAAACCGGAGCAGTTAGGATCGGTCACATAATTAATCACTAATTGGGTCTGCTCCTCCGTCCACTCTTGACCAGCTCTAAAATCTTGGTATTCTTCATTAAAGCAATTATAGCAACAATGTGTACATCCAGTTACAAATATGGATGCGCGGATGCCAGGACCATTGGCGATATCATATTGTCGAATTTGACCATACCGCATAGGCGACTCCTCCTTAATTAGATATGCATTACGCGATCTTTAATTTCTTTTGTACGACCTTCATTCCAGAAGTTTTCACCAAGATAACCACATGTACGACGGATAACAGTTAATTTATCACGATTTGTATTGTGACAACGCGGACATTCCCATTCATTATGTTCGTTTACCTTGATTTCTCCATCAAAGCCACATTCATGGCAGTAATCAGATTTAGTATTGAATTCTGCATAGGAAATATGGTCATAAATATATTGCACCATAGTCAATACAGCGGGGATATTGTTACTCATATTTGGAATTTCCGCATAGGAAATACAACCGCCAGTAGATTTCTTTTGGAATTCAGATTCAAAAGAGAATTTATCAAATACATTGATTTCTTCACGAACATTTACATGATAACTATTAGTATAATAGCCTTTATCTGTAATGTCTTCAATTTCGCCAAAACGTGCACGATCCAAGGAAGAAAAACGATGTGTCAAGCTTTCAGCAGGAGTACCATACAAAGCAAAACCAATATTATGTTTATCTTTCCATAACTTAACTGCATCATTCAATCGATCCATAATTTTCATAGCGAATTCACGACCATGTTCCCCTGTATTAGATTCCCCCGTAATTAAACGTGTGGCCTCATAGATGCCGATGTAACCAAGGGAAATTGTGGCATAACCACCAGTAAGGAATTTGCCGATTTTTTCACCTTTTTTAAGACGTGCTATGGCACCATGTTGCCAATGAATCGGAGATACATCACTCACAACGTCTTTTAGCAATTCATAACGTAACATCAATGCTTTTTCAGCAAGTTGCAAGCGTTTATTCAAGATATCGAAAAAACGTTCTTCACTACCACGTGCTAAAATTCCAATTTGTGGTAAATTCAAGCTCACAACGCCCATATTGAAACGGCCATCAAATTTATAGTTACCAGCTGCATCTTTCCATGGAGCCAAGAAGGAACGGCACCCCATCGGACTAAATACATTCCCTTCATAGTTTTCACGCATTTTTTTAGCGGAAATATAATCAGGGTACATACGTTTAGCTGTACATTGTGCAGCTAGTTCAGTCAAATAATAATATGGTGTACCTGGTTTTACATTATGTTCATCAAGAACATAAATCAATTTAGGGAATGCTGGCGTAATATATACATTAGCTTCATTCTTAACGCCTTTAATACGTTGAAGAAGAATTTCTTCTGTAATCATAGCTGCTTCTTTAGCATATTCGCTAGTTGGGTCAAAATACATAAACAATGTTACAAATGGGGATTGACCATTTGTAGTCATCAATGTATTAATTTGGTATTGAATAGTTTGGATACCATCTTTTACTTCTTTACGCGTACGTTTCCAAGCGATTTCACGGGCTTTTTCCATATTTGGTTCCATACCGTAGATTTCCACTTGTTCTTCGATAACATTGTTCAAGATTTTTTCGTAGGATTTACGAACAAATGGCGCCAAAATGCGGTCGATACCATTGATACTTTGTCCACCATATTGACCAGATGCTACTTGTGCAATGATTTGTGTCGTTACCGTGCATGCTACTTGGAAGGATTTTGGCGTATCGATTTTCTTACCATTAATAACAGTACCATTCGTCAACATATCTTCCAAATTGATTAAGCAGCAATTAAACATCGGTTGAATAATATAATCCATATCATGGAAATGAATAGCACCGCTATCATGAGCCTCTAAAACACCTGTAGGAATCAATTTGCGACGTGCAATATCCTTGGAAACTTCGCCAGCAATCAAATCGCGTTGTGTAGATACGATAGCTGCATCTTTGTTGGAATTCTCATCCAATACACTAATATTACTTTGGTCTAATAAACCAATGACACCTTCATCGGTAGTATTTTGCTTTCTTTTGAAAGCTTGCACAGCCTTGTATCCTTCATAAGCACGTGCAGTAGCAGGATTATGATATTCAAGTAATTTATAATATACTTGATCTTCAATAGCATTAATAGTCATATCTTTAGAAAGTTTGATAGCATATGCTTCAATTTCATCCGCAATACGTTCTGCTAAACCTTCCTCATACAATCCAGTACTACTATGTTCTGCCTTTTCTATAGCAATGGCAATTTTTGCCTTATCAAAAGGCGCTCTCGTTCCATCACGCTTGATAACTTGCAACATCATTAATCCCTCCTATAAGCTATCTAGTTATAGTTGCATTTTTCCAGTATCTTTATAGGGATACAGATATTCTGTTCCCTATACCTTGTGGCAGATACATATCTGCATTCCTATAAAGACAACCAGCTCTACTATATAATCATGAAAAAAAGCATGGTAAACCACACTTTTTAGCACTTGCGTAAAACAACGTCCTCACGGTAATCCTACCCATTGTTTGTACCTTTATTAGTATACAACATATTGTGTCACTCTTCAACCAAAAACACAACATAAAGTAATTTTTCTAATTTTAACTTATACATTTTTGATATATGCATATGACAAAAACATGTAATTCAGTAACCATCACTCTTTCAAAAATCCCCCTAAGATTGTACAGATTAAATTAAGTACGCAGGTGCGCGTGTAGACTAATTCTCGCTTAGGTTGATAAAAAAATGAGTCTCCCTCTAAAAAGTGACTTACGCCTAATCGTTCGGAATCCCCCTAAGTACGCCGGCTTTGTGTAGATTAGTTTCGCACAAGCAATTTGGTATGAAAAGAAGGATACCCTGTAAAAAGCGACTTACGCCTCAGCGTTCGGAATCTTTTTACAGGGTATCCTTCTTTGATATCTATTAAATTGTCATAGCGAAACTAATCTACACGACCACCCAAGTACGCCTCCATGACACGCGGATTCGTCCGCACGTCCTCAGCCTTACCATCGAGAACCATTTTACCCGTCTCCAATACATACGCATAATCAGCAATTTTCAAAGCTTGACGTACATTTTGTTCTACTAGTAATACAGTTGTGCCTTCAGCACTGATTTCTTTGATTGTTTCAAAGATTTCACTAACTACTAATGGTGCTAAACCCATGGACGGCTCATCCAACAAAAGCAATTTTGGTCTCGCCATCAACGCACGACCAATGGCTAACATTTGTTGTTGACCACCGGATAATGTACCGCCCATTTGGTAACTACGTTCATCAAGAATTGGGAAACGTTTGAATACTTTTTTAATATCGTCTTCAATTTCTTTATCATTACGGATATATGCACCCATTTCAAGATTTTCGTAAACGCTCATATCTGAGAGAATTTGACGGCCTTCTGGAACGAGGGATATGCCAGCCTTCACAATATTGTGCGTTTTCATACCAGTGATATCTTGACCTTCGAAAGTAATGCTACCTTCTGTTGGTTTTACAAGACCCATGATCGTTTTCATGGTAGTGGATTTACCAGCACCATTAGCCCCGATTAAGGACACGATGGAACCTTGTGGTACCTCTAGGCTGATAGATTTAAGAGCTATAATATGACCATAACCAGCTACTACGTTCTCTAGTTTTAACATATTACGCATCCTCCTTACCAAGATATGCTTCGATTACTGCAGGATTTTGTTGGATTTCTTGTGGAGTTCCTTTTGCAATTTTTTTACCGAAGTTAAATACAACCATGCGATCACAAATATTCATCATCAACGCCATATCATGTTCGATTACCACAACAGTGATACCCAAATCACGAATACGACCGATTAATTTACGAAGGGATTCTGTTTCGCTATCATTCATACCAGCGGCTGGTTCATCAAGCAAAATTAATTGCGGATGTGTGGCCAAGGCACGAGCAATTTCCAAACGACGTTGTTTACCATATGGCAAAGAAGTAGCTACTTCCTCTGCATCATCTGCTAAGTCAACGAGTTTCAAGAATTCGTAAGCAATCCCACGACAACGTTCTTCTTCTATACGTTGACGTTTTGTACGGACGAAACTTGACCAGAATCCAGAGCCTGTACGACAATGCATACCAGTTAATACAGTTTCAAGAGCCGTCATATTACCAAACAAACGAATATTTTGGAATGTACGAGAAATCCCCATTTCCACAGTACGATGAGGTTTAATATCTACTACGGACATACCGTCGAATACAATTTCACCTTCGCTGACAGGAAACACACCGGTAATCAAGTTGAACAAAGTAGTTTTACCAGCACCATTTGGTCCGATAACACCAAAAATTTCACCTTGTTCTACGCCGAAGGTAATACCAGTTAAAGCAGCAACGCCACCAAAGTTTTTACTAACATTATTTAGTTCTAATAACATGGTACACCTCCTATTCCTTTTCTTCCGCTTGCGCGGCCATTTTACGTTTATATGCTTCAAAACGTTCTGTTAATACCTGAGTTTCAGGAATATATGGAGATTTTTTGAAACCTAATTTACGATTGATTGTATCCATCATACTTTCAGTAAGAATACCATCAGGACGAACAGCCATCAAGATAACGAGCAATGCCCCGTAAATGATATCGCGGTAATCCGCAAGGAAACGCAATACTTCTGGTAACAATGTGAGGATGAAAGAACCGAGCACGGAACCCCATACAACATTGGTACCACCAAATACTGGGAATAACAAAATTTGAACTACTTTGTGGTAGCTGAAATCTGTGGGGTTAATAAAGTTTGTAATATGTGCATACAAACCACCACCGATACCAGCGATAAACGCGCCGATAACAAAGGCCGCCATTTTGTAGTACACCACATTAATCCCCATCAATTCTGCTGCATGATCATCTGCTTTAATAGCTGTGAAAGCACGGCCCACACGGCTATTGTTAATGCGAATACAGAATGCAAGAATCAATGCTAAGATAGCCAACAAGATAAAGATAGTTACAAGGTTACCCCATGTCATCGCATCAAGGCCCATAACATCATCTAAATCTAATTCATAGAAATAGTTTGTCATTTCTTGAGCAATAGCAGGAATACCAGAAAGGCCAAGGGCGCCATTGGTTACTTCCATATTTAGGAAAATAACGCGTACAACCTCACCAAAGCCAAGTGTAGCGATAGCCAAATACAAACCACGAAGGCGTACCGTTGGGAAACCGATGATGAATGCCACAAGTGCAGCCACAAAGCCACCTACCAAAATACCTACAGCAATTGGTAAGTCAGCTTTCAAAGTAATCAGTGCCGCCACATAAGCACCAACGCTCATGAAGCCGGCCGCACCAAGACTCAATTGTCCGGTTGTTAATGTGAAATAAATGGAAATACCCATAATCGCATTAATAATAAAGAACATCACAATCTGAAGATAATACGGGTTCAATAAATCCATTATGGTCTACCCCCTTTATCTTTAGAACCAAAGAGGCCTTGTGGTCTCCAGAATAAGAGCAAGATAATAAGGCCAAAGGCCACAGCATCACGATAGGAGGATGCACCATAAGCTACAGAGAATACCTCTGCAATACCGAGTATCAAGCCACCTACCATGGCGCCAGTAATATTGCCAAGACCACCAAGGATTAATACAGCCAAACCTTTAAAGCCTATGATAACACCCATCAAAGGTTCTACCGCATCGAAGGATAAACCTACCAATACGCCAGCTGCTGCACCTAATGCAGATGCGAGCATGACAGTAACGGAAATAACTAATGTTGGATTGATACCTAACAATGCAGCTGTTTCTGTATTGAGAGATACGGCACGAATGGCTTTACCAATTTTAGTTTTCTTAATCAACACGTTCAAAATTAACATCAAACCTACGGACACGCCAAGGCCAATAATTTGAACCATAGAAATTTTGAAAGTACCAAAATCAATCAATCCACCGATAAAATCTGGTGGGAATGAACGAGTTTGAGGGCCCCATACAAGTAAAGCCACACTTTCAAAGAAAATAGAAACACCAATGGTACTAATCAATGGTGCTAAATGAGATACTTTTTGACGACGTAACGGACGAAGCGCTACGAATTCTAATAGATAACCTAGGATTGCACCCACAATCATGGCGCCAAGGATTGCCACAAAAATGTTAACGTCAAGAACAGTGACCATAAAAAGACCAACGAAGGCACCTATCATAAAGATGCCTCCGTGAGCCATGTTGATTATGTTCAATACGCCAAACACTAGTGTCAAACCAATAGCGAGAACAGCATACAAGCTGCCGAGGGTTAACCCATTCACTAATTGTTGTAAAAACACTGTTTGTTCACCTCGTATGATTATTTTTGTAATGCCTCAAATTGACCATTGCGTACTTGTAATACTTGAACGTCCATTTTTGGATCGCCTTTAGCGTCGAATTGGAATTTACCAGTTACGCCAACGAAGTCAGCAATATTTTTCAACGCTTCTTTGAATTTTTCACGATCAGTTGTGGAACCAGCTTTTTTCAATGCTGCTTCTACCATGTACATAGCGTCATAAGCTTGTGCTGCAAATTGGTCAGGTTCATGGCCGTATTTATCAACATATGCTTTTTTGAAGTCTCTAACTTTTTGATCATCTTTATTAGGGAACCAAGGAGTACCTACGATGGAACCATCTGCGGCAGCGCCAGCATTTTTAATGAATGCAGGGCTGTTGAAGCCGTTAGAACCAATAACTGGTACATTGATACCTAATTCACGCATTTTTTTCATAATCAAAGCGCCTTCTTGGTACAAGGACGCTACTACGATTACATCAGGTTTAGCTTGTTGAATCTTAGTCAATTGTGCAGAGAAATCAGTATCTTTATCTGCAAATGTTTCAGTAGCTACGATTTGTACACCTTCAGATTCCAATGCTTTTTTAGCTGTGTTATTTACAGATACCATTTGGTCATTGTTATTGGAGTACATAATAGCTGCTGTTTTGAAGCCCAATACTTTATGTGCTTCTTTGATTGCTGTATCTACTGCAAGGGACTCTGGCACAGCATTACGGAAAATGTAATCGCCGATATCAGTGATACCTTCTGCAGTTGTAGAAGTACCAAGTGCTACTACTTTGTTTTTATTCGCAATAGGACCAGCCGCCATCATTTCCCCAGATAACATAGGACCTACTACAGCTACCACTTTATCTTTGGAGATAACTTTATTCATTGCATTGATAGCTTCGTTTTTATCACCTTTAGTATCTTCTACCAATAGGTTGATTTTCACATTATTAGCATCTGCATTAATTTGGCTAACTGCCAATTCTGCACCATTCTTAATGGATTCGCCATACGCTGCTGCTGCACCAGATGTAGTTGTTAACAACGCAATTTTCGCTTCATTAGCATTACCACTAGAAGCACCTTTATCACTACCACAACCGGCAATACCGATTGCCATTACACCGGCAAGGCCCATTACGGCTAATTTTTTCAACATGGATTTCTTCATGTTACACCCTTCCTTCTCTTGTGCTCATGCACTATACATACAAGATATAATCATATACAAACAGAACACCCCTATGAAGGAGCAATCCTCACAGGGGCGCACCCTAACTATACAGGGATACTGTATTTATATTACTCTTAATTATCACTGAAACACTACTATTTGTCAATAAAAAATACGAGTATAGACAACATTCGTCCACTGTAAAAAACACTTTATTACAAACAATATATTATTATTGAATTTTCTTAATGCCGAAATATATACATTTCATTTCATTTTATTTTAATAAATAAGATAAATTTAATTAACATATATAGAGTGTCTATTCCGCAGCCAAACGCTCCCATTTTTCATATAATTCATCAAGATTTTGTTGTGCCTGCTCCATTTGTTGTGAAAGCTTCGCCAATTTTTCTACATCTTGTTGTACTACAGAATTTGCCAATTGTACTTCGTACATTTTCATCGTCGCTTCTAATCGAGCAATCTCAGATTCTGTTTCAGCCAGCATTTTTTCTGTCATATAGGAATTTTGCTTCTTAGGTGCTACTTCCGCATCACCCGCATTAGACTCAGTTGTTGCCCCATTTTTGTTAGCACTTGCATAACTAGTACTGTTAATACTATCATTGGATTTCACAATAGTTTTTCCACTAGTTCCATTATCGTCTTGACCTTCATTAGCTAATGCTAACAAATCTTCCTCTTGTTTAAGTTTTTCCTTATAGTACGAATAATTACCTAAGTACTCGGTAATAACACCATCCTCCAAAGACAATGTTCTCGTAGATACTTGATCAAGGAAGTACCGATCATGAGAAATGATAAAGCAAGTTCCTCCAAATTGTTGGAGCGCTTGCTCTACAATTTCTCTCGTAGGAATATCCAAATGGTTTGTCGGTTCATCAAGAACTAGGAAATTATCGCCTTGAAGGAATAGTTTTAATAATGCCAACCGTGCTCGTTCACCGCCAGATAAATCGCCCACCAATTTAAAGACATCATCAGCCTTGAACATAAACATTCCAAGAACATTACGAGCCTTTTCCTCTGAGTAGTTGAAATTATTCATAATCTCATCCACCACTTGCCACGTTGGATGTAACTCCTCATGCTCCTGTGAGAAGTAACCAATCTGTACACGATTGCCTACGTCTATATGCCCCTCCTGGGGATGTAATTCCCCTACGATGGATTTCACAATAGTAGATTTACCTGCCCCATTAGGACCAATCAAGGCAACAGCTTCACCACGACGAATGACAAAGGATAAGTTATTCGCAATGGTTTTCGTTCCTTGCTTTTTATCCGCATAGCCCACACTGACCTTATCAAATACGAGCACCTTATCGGCACTCATGGCAGCCGGTGGAAATTGGAATCGCAAGGAGCTCGTCGTTTCCGGTGCATCGAGGCGTTCTAATCTATTTAATTGAGATTGACGCCCACGGGCCATCTTGGATTTAATACCGGCCCGGTATTTATCAATATATTCCTCTGTTTTTTTGATATATTCCTGTTGCTTTTCATAGGCAGCGAGCGCAGCCTTTTGACGTTCTTCACGTTGCGCGATATAACGACTATAATTACCACGGAATGTAGTAACCTTATGATGTTCTAATTCCACTACACCATTAATAATACGGTCAAGGAAATACCGGTCATGGCTGACCACCAAAATACCACCAGGATAAGCAGATAAATATCCCTCAAGCCATTCCAACATTTCCATATCAAGATGGTTCGTCGGTTCGTCTAGGAATAGAAAGTCTGGACGACGTACTAAAGCTTTTGCTAAATTGATACGAGTCTTTTGACCACCCGAGAACGAATTCACCGGTTTATCTAAATCCTCATCGGTAAAGCCTAGCCCATACACAATGCGTTTCGTTTTCGCTTCATAGTCATAACCACCAAGCCACTCTAGTCTATTTTGTAAATAATCCAGCCTAGATAAATCTGATTCAGTAGCTTCCTCGACTTCTAATTTCTTTGTCAGCTCTGCTAACTGATCCTCCAAACGATGTACATCGGTCCAGGCCTTTTGAATTTCTTCGGCTAAACTTTCATCGCCGAGATTTACATCTTGTTGTAAATAACCAATAGTAGCAACGCTGGATTTGACGACTTGACCTTCATCAAGTTCCTCATAACCTAATATACATTTTAACAGCGTCGATTTGCCAGCCCCATTAGGGCCTACTAAACCGAGTCGTTCACCTTCTTTTATTTCAAAGGACACATTAGAAAATACTTGGCGTACCCCAAAGGATTTCCCCAGTCCTATCAGTCGAATGCGTTCCATTCCTGCCTCCTATGATACAATACTGTCTTATTATACCACAGTCGCTTTCACAAGAATGACCATCTCTACAGTATCCTTTGTTTTTCTACTATGCCTAAATAATTTTCCCACCAGTGGAATATCCCCTAACAGCGGAATTTTCTCCAATTGTTTCTGATTACGATTGTCCATGAGCCCCCCAATGACAAGAACCTCTCCTGGTTTCATGCGCACCCTCGTTTTGGCCTCACGGGCTGTTATTTTATAGGCTTTCATTTCAGGAACGAGTGTAGGTGAGCTCACCTCCGCATTAATAGTAGCATCTACGGTATTATCTATACCAATGTACGGCGTATAGGTGAGCCGTATCCCTACATCCTCATAGCGGACCGAACTATACCGCTCCCCATCGGACCGCGTTTCTTCCACTACGGGTATGCGTTCCCCAATCAAAATCTTTGCTTCCTCACCATTCATGGTCATAATGGAGGGCCTTGCAATAATAGCGGCCTTGCCAGATGTTTCCATTGCTGATAACTCTGGCTTGTAAAAGAATTTATAACTCGACCCATCTGACAACTTTCCAAATTGAATGGAACCATAACTATTTGTCGTATCTTCACCATGTGATGTTAATGAAAGCCAGGACCACTTTAGACCTACTTCTTTTACGAATGATGATTCCATGGCAATGATAGTGGCTTCTAACTGTACTTGTTTAGGTTCCGTATCTATCCGTGGCATCACAGATTGAATGGCATAGGTCTCACGGGGCGTTCCATAGACGAGCACTTGATTGCGTTCTTTCACCACCGTCATCCGCTCATTTGGCACCACCCCCTGTAATGCAGATTCTAATGTTTCGGGCCTCATATAGCTAGGCTCCAGTACCATCAGTTGTCGTTGTTCCTCGGATTTACCATACCCATCAATGATGAGTACAGACTGTTCTTGACGTACTGTAAAATGTTTTAACTCACCTAATTGGCGGATCACATCGACCGCATCAAGGCCATTTAATCTAGCCGTAACCGTTCCTTCAAGACTTTCGAGACCCATCACATCTAAATGATGTGATTTACTGATGCCTAGCACAACCTCTTGTAATGGCGCATTTACCACATTAAGAGTTATAGGTTGAGCTAAGTTTATATTTTCATTTGGCGACGTAGCATATGTACAATTTACTATAGTGTTTATTGTCATACAGAAAAAACACAGCATCATAGTACATGCTAGCTGTAAAACTTTACTCCGTTTATTCATAAGCGCTATATTTCTTATATTCCTAGCCATTGCTCCACCCCTGACACACTCACAGATACAGACTCATTTGTAATAGCAGTAACACGCACATGTCCGTACGTCTCGCCCACACCAAGCACTACAGACGCATTATTAATCTGTAATACCGCCTGTTTAGTACTACCTTGGATAATACCTTGTAATGCAATACTCGGTTCTCTATTAGTTGAAGGTTCTTGTGTATTACCTGATGATTGTCGCTTGTTATTTTTTATATTGCCATTAGATTCCACTCTATCACTTCTAGATTCTAAACCATTATGTATAGTCCCTTGATTCGGTATGTCCCCATTTGTATATCTCGGATCCATTGTTTGTTCTGAATGATTTTTACTAGGGTTCTTAGCATCGTTCTTCTTAGACTGTGGCAATTCTACAAAGGGACTCGTTAATGCATACGGTCGTTGTGCTGATGTGACAGAAAATATAAGTTTACCATGGCTATCACTCTCCTCTCCTGAATCATACTTAGTATTGAAATATTTTTCTTTATCATATTTGCCTCTATACGGTGAAGATTTATCTAGTGAGTCCTCCCATGAATCTGCTGTAGAAAAATCCGTCACTGTAGCACCTACTTTCGTAGATTGTGTTTTAAATAGACTCAGCCCTACTATAATACAAAAAATTCCAAATATGACAATATATAGGCCCTTATGTCGTCTCCAAGAGATTTTAAAACGACCTATATAACTATAAAATTTCTCCTTACATAGATTCATAATTTCACACCCATTTCAAGCACTCACACATTCATAGTAGTCATGGTCCTAAACATCCATTACATTAGCCAGTGTAAATACACAAAAAGCCCTTTCAAAACACTTATACTATAAGTATTTCGAAAGAGCTTGTAGGAATTCCTTTTTTTAGTTGTTCACCATTGGTCAACTTTGCTCCCATTAGTCACATTGTTGACTGAGAGTCACATAGGTATCTCTGATTCACACAGAACTAATGAGTATATATACTGATATAAACATAGATGAGTACTCGTCTGTATGTGAGTTAGCCTGCCACTATTTTTTATCGTCGTATCCGTTTGGATGAGATTGGTGCCAGCCCCACGCATCTTTAAGGACATCTTTCACATTACTGAACACAGGATTCCATCCTAATACGGATTTAATTTTGTCAGACGATGCAATCAATGTACCAGGATCACCGGCGCGACGGTCACCATATTCAACAAGGATATCAATGCCTGTTACTTCTTTAGCTGTTTCAATGATAGCTTTCACAGAGAAGCCATTGCCAGACCCAAGGTTAAATACAGTAGACTCGCCACCATCATGTAAATAATTCATCGCTAATACATGAGCACTAGCCAAGTCATTCACATGGATGTAATCGCGCACACATGTACCATCCTCTGTAGGATAATCTGTACCGAACACAGTAATATGAGGGCGTTTACCTAAAGCCGCATCAAGCACTAATGGAATCAAATGTGTTTCAGGTGTATGATCCTCACCAATTTCGCCAGATGGATCTGCACCAGCTGCATTGAAATAGCGCAATGCCACATAGGTCATGCCGTAAATTTTGCTATAGTCACTCAGCATTTGTTCAATCATCAATTTTGTACGACCATATACATTAGTAGGTTCTAATTTAGCATCTTCCTTAATTGGTACAATTTCCGGTTCCCCATATACAGCAGCCGTACTAGAGAATACAAAATATTTTACCCCAGCTTGACGAGCAGATTCAATCAAACGGTAAGAACCCACCACATTATTATCATAATAAATCGATGGATTGACCATGGATTCACCTACTTGGGAGTGCGCTGCAAAGTGCATCACACCTTCGATTTCATGTTCCTTCATCACCTCTACCAAAGTAGAATCAGCAATATCCATTTCAATGCATAGTACATCAGTTGGTACTGAATCACGATGGCCACGAGAAAAATTGTCTACGATAATTGGTGTATGCCCTTCTTTTTGTAATGCTCGAACTGTATGACTACCGATATATCCTGCACCGCCGGTAACTAGTAATTTCATAATAAGCCCCCTACTAACTTAATAATGCATACCTATACCCCATGGCAAAGACTTGCCACAAAAAGGCTATGGGAATTAAAATACGGAATTTCCATTTCAATGTTTTATGACGCCATAAGGCCATGCCTACCAAGGCTCCTACGCCAGAAAAGGCGAAGGCCAAGAAAATCAATGTAAATTCAGAAATACGTTGTTTATCCTGAATTGCTAACCATTTATCCAAACCATAGATGAGAAACACGATGCAATTCCATACACCGATGCCAATTAAAAAATTATTTTCCAATTATTGTGCTCCTTGTTCATCTAGAAAATATTGATAGGTATTAGTTAACCCCTCCGCTAGATTCATAGTAGCTACAAAATTCAAATCCTTCTGAGCCTTTATATTACTCAATCTAGAATGCTTGATGTCCCCCAAGCGTTCTTGTGCGTAAACAGTATCAATCGTTTTACCGTTCAGTTTGCTAAAGTGATGAATCAATTCATTTACAGAGGTGGCTGTATTCGTAGATACATTATAAATCCCTGTTATTGACTCATGATTCATAGCGTCTATATTTGCTTGTACAACATCATCTACATAAATAAAATCGCGCGTTTGCTCGCCATCGCCAAACACAGTAAAAGCTTTTCCTTCACTTGCTAAGCGGGCAAATATGCTAATGACACCACCTTCACCGCCATCACCTTGACGAGGACCATATACATTGGAATATCTAAAGCATATATATGGCAAATTAAATGCCTGTTCATATACCCTTAAGTAGCCTTCCATCGTCAATTTTGTAAGTCCATAAAAAGAAGATGGTTCACCATGAATATCTTCCGTTAATGGCAAAGAATCTGCATTACCATAAACCGCAGCTGACGATGGGGTAATGATTTTCTTAACACCACTATGACGGCACGCCTCCAATACATTAATGAGACCCATCAAATTAACATCACAATCATTCGCTGGATCATCCATAGAACTATTTACCATCGTTTGGGCCGCTTCATGAAATACATAGACTGGTTGAAAATCATGAAATACGTTAATAAGCTCTTTGTCACGAATATCCATTTTCTTGAAGATAGCCTTTGGATTCACAAAAGCCTCTACACCTGTTGTTAAATTGTCAATAACTAATACTGTATGGCCTAATGCAATGAGTCTATCTACCAAATGAGACCCAATAAACCCAGCTCCACCAGTTACACATATATTCATAGATAATCCTTTCCATATCTCTTATTTCCAAATACATTTGGATAACCAAGAATTAATTAAATATAACTATTGTTTTTACTAACTAGTTGTATTATATCATTCCTCGTACTGCTAATCTAATACAATCCACTAACAAATATATTACGTTATTTTTAGGCTTTCATCGTCCCTTGTTTCGCTAGTTGGTCAGCCATTTCATTATAGGTGTCGCCCGTATGAGCTGCCACCTTGTGAAAGTGAACTCGTACCTGAGGCAATACGGTATCACAGAATGCTGCATAAGCCTGGGTTAATCTGTTATTACGTTTCCATTTTTTCGTAGCCCACATTTCGATGCCCATATAATCATAGTACAAATGACATTCCGCGATACCATGATCCACGGCATATTGCAGTACATGCATAGATGCTAAGAGCTCTCCTGATACATTCCAGAACTCAGTATACATGGGCTCCTTTGTACCAAAGGAAAATGGTATTTGTTTGTCATTATAAAACATAACACCCCCAGCGCCAACGGAACCGAGATGTTTATTAAAGCTACCATCAATATAGGCAACCAGAGCGCCTTCCGTGATCGTTGACTGTAACACATCCATTACAGTGCCGGTATTCGATGAAATAGTTTTTCCAGTAAACGGTATTCTCTTTACTGAAGTCGCTCCACTTCGTTCCGCCGATTTACTATCCCCCATAGGTTCATTAATAACAACTTTGTCATCCCCCAAAAATGCTTGAGCTTCTTCCTTCGTGGGGAAGGATTTATAAACGGCCCCACTAAAGCCCTTGACTTGTTGTTCGCAATCAGCCCAAGTCAGATAAATTCCTGGTGCGCGACCACGTTGTACTGCATAAAATTTCTTTGCCATTTATATCCTCATAATCATTACCAGTTATTTTGTAATGTTGCCTATTCATATTGACTAGCTGCATATATTCATAAGTACCTAATATACAACTATTGATTCATTAATGGTCCAAGGTTAAGTGATCAAACTCAGCATGTACCACAGAGGCTAACGCCTTTGGGTCCACCTTCATTTGCATGCCTCGTAGTCCGGCACTTACAAAGACTTGGTCATGATTTGTCATTGTCTCATCAAAATAAGTAGGAAACACCTTTTTCATACCTACTGGGGAACAACCTCCCCGTAAATAGCCAGTAAGGCCCAGTAAATCCTTTACAGCAATAAGTTCTACTGATTTATTATGGCTCACCCGTGCAGCCTGTTTCATATCTAATTCGGCCTCTACAGGGATACAGAATACTACATGTCCCGTTTTATCCCCTTTACCTACCAATGTTTTAAAAACCTGCGCACTATCTAGGCCTAATTCTTCGGCTACATGAATACCCGCATGGCCTTCCTCTGACCATTCATACTCATGGATTTCATAATGAATTTTATTTGTATCCAAAATGCGCAAGGCATTCGTTTTCTTATGTTTTTCCTTTGCCATGTCTACACCTACTAACTCTATCATCAGCAATACTTCTCATAGGTACATACCTACAGATTTAATGCCTTTATTTATTCATAATCTTATTGATGTTCTTCACTTCAATCCGCAATGTACCATCATCGTTAGTGAGTATTTCAATAAACTCTCTATTTTTCATATATTCCACAGGGAAACTAATTTCAATGCCCGTATCGGTTTTAATTTTATGTTGTTGTCCCACCTTCGTTGCAAATTCACGATTTACTGGCAGTGGCCGCATCATATCTTGTTCAGCCAATTCTTTTTTAGCCACCTCTTGTTGTACAGGATTTGTGGAGAATACTTGTTCTACAATGCGCACAGGATCTACCGTATCAGATACTTCTGCATTTTTAGAAATCAGCTGTTTCACCATGGCCATAGCTTTCACACCATCCGACTCATAGGCTTCAGATACTTTATCCACGATTGTTTTTACTTTGCGCACCGTATCTCGTGAGGATTGGTCTGTGCCCACTTGTAATACCTTATCTGCTAATATGTAGGCCACTTCTCCATCATATTCCCCTTTAGGCTCAAATAAACGCACCGACAAATCATCCAAACGAATGGCTACAAAGGAGCGTAATTTTTGAGATGGATTTGGCAATACAGCCTTATGTGGCACTAATTCTGTGGCTAACGTACCATCTTCTTCACTGAACAATTGATGTGTATATGCATCATGAGCCTGGCATAACAAAATGCATAAATAATTCACATCTGTTACGGCTTCACAAATAATGCCATCGATGACAACTGCATCAGTGGCTTGCTTCATATAATCAAATGTTCGTTCCGATAGCTCTTTTGAAAGTTCCACAAAGGATTTATCCCCTTGACGATAGGCTACAATCTCCTTACCCATCGGGCTATATTCATGTAATGTACCTAATCGTAAACCTGAATCTTTCATGGCTTTTGTTACATGAGCCCCAATATATTCCTGTATAGATTCGTCACCTACCTTGAGTTCATGCTCTGAATACACCGCCAAGGAGGATGTAAAATCAAATATTTCTAAAATTGCTTTATTAATTTGCATAGTCTCACCTATGAAAGTAAATGAATAGTATATCTTGCAAGTAAAAAGCACTGACCTACCACGAGTCAGTGCTTCGGTATTACTTTTTATTATACCATTCTTTGAGAAGATTTTTATTAACTTTTGCACAATCTGTCAAAGGAATTTCAGAAACGTAAATAATTTCCTTTGGCCGTTCCGCCGGAATCAATCGTCCGTGAATATCCTGTTTCACCACTTCTTCCGGAGCCGTAGGTTTCGGTACTACATAACATACCATTTCTTCGCCCCGCAATAAATCAGGAATCCCTATGACAACAACCTGATCAACAGAGTTAAGTTCTTGGATAGCTTGCTCGATTTCATTGATATAGAGTTTATAGCCTCCGCGATTGATAACTTCCCCTTGTCGTCCTTGGAACATCA
Organism: Negativicutes bacterium; assembly: GCA_009929605.1. Taxonomy (GTDB): domain Bacteria; phylum Bacillota; class Negativicutes; order Veillonellales; family Veillonellaceae; genus Veillonella; species Veillonella absiana. The sequence continues at coordinate 4,948 of SAAC01000009.1, read as the reverse complement.
AGAAACCTTCATCCGTAATATATCCACGGTCATGAACGGTAAATGGTCGCTCTATGCCTTCTATGCCATAAGGCGTATCCACATAGATAAGTCCATCACGCTCTACTATCTGAACACCATCAAATGGTTTTCCCACCGTACCGGGATGCTTGAGCCACTCCTCATCGGTACACCAAGTAATATAATTTAACTCAGATGCGCCATAATAGACGATAAACTGCATTTGTGGAAAAGCAATTTTTAAATTTTCTAACAATTCTTGGTCTAGTGTTTGGGATCCCGCAATAATATATTGTACGGAGTCAAGAGTCTCCTTATAATGACGTAAAATCATGCGCAATTTCGTAGGCAACATGTACACATGAGATACAGCTCGATTGCGCATTAACTGAATCCATTTTCGGTCCATAATGGAATCCGTGCTAACAATCGTTCCACCCGCCCACAATACACCAATAATCATATTCATATTGCCAGTAAAACTAAAACTGCCATGTACAAACATGCTCGTGTCTTTATCAATGTGAAAAACCTTGTTTTGTTCATCAAAGAAATCGGCCCAACTCTGCTCAGAACGCCACAGTATTTTTGGTGTTCCCGTCGTCCCCGATGTTAACACACCAAAATTAGCCTTTTCAGGAATTATATAATCACTTCGGGTGCACGTATCAATAATGGCTTCACGTCGTTCTTGGCTTAAATTCTTATGGCACACCAGAGGATATATACCTTGCGCTAAATCCGATAACCAGGCTACACATTGTTCCAATAGATATTCTGATTCGATGAGATGAACGCCATTTTCCATTTCTAAATGAGGTTTCACCGAAATGTCTGTATTGGAATCTATAACAGTCATAGAAGCGTCACTAGCAACAGCATTAGATTTCAATATATAACCATCAGTAACACTAGCTTTCACCATATGCCATAACATGGCATATGTATATTCAGTGTCATCCATAACGATGGCTATATGATTAGGCTGTACTTTAGCCCAATATTGTAATCGATTAACGATGATACTCATGATTATACTCCAATAATAATGCCGTACCCGTACCACCAGCGCCAGCAATAGCACAAATGGCATAACGGCCTTGCACAGTCCCCAAGGCAGCCATAGCATGTAATACTAACATCGCCCCAGAGCAACCGTAAGGATGTCCATAGGCCAATGCACCGCCTAATCGATTATATCGATCTAATGCCTCTGGATAGGCACGCTCAAACAATACGTCAATGACAGCAAAAGCCTCATTCCATTCCACTACATCAATGTCATCCATAGTTAAATTGTATTTAGATAGCAATGCTTCTGTACTCTGCCAAGCCCCCTCTGGACTATATTGAGGTTCTCCGGCCCATGCAGTAGAGCCTATAATTTTACAGGCACTTGGTTTAGAGGACACTACCACAAAGGCAGCCCCATCATGTGTAAGACAAGCATTTCCTGCAGTAGTCACAGTACCTGGTCCTAGCAAAGGTTTCATTCTATGTAATAATTTTTCTGACATCCGTGGGCGGATACTTTCATCTGTGCAATCAATATCATCAAAACGTAAGGGCAAAATTTTTTCTTTCAAATGTGGATTCGTCATTGCCTGCACCGCCAAAGCATGGCTACGCAAGACATGTTTATTTAAGGTGTCTTGGGACACACCATATTTATCAATAGTTCGTTCTGCGCCTCGCAGCATAGCTAATGGATCATTTTCATTTGGTGAAAATTGAGCTACTAGGTACTCACCCGTTCTTGCATCGCCCTCTGCATAGGTACGTGTAGGCTGCAATGAGGAACTCTCAATGCCACCAGCAATAACCGTATTCATCAGCCCACTACGGATATGTGCATAGGCCATTTCTATAGTCATGGCTCCAGAGGCACATTGCATATCTACTGTTACAGCAGGGACGGATATGGGTAAATTGCTCGATAATGTCATTAATCTCGCGATATTGCCACCAGTACCTACTGCATTACCACAAAACACACTATCCACATATTCTAGCTCATAGGTATCTAGCAGTGCATCAAGCACCTTTGCCCCCAATAATTCTGGCTGAACTGATTTATATTGTCCACCAATAACACCAATGGGCGTCCGAAGGCCGCCCATGATATATACATCTTGTATTCTATTGTTTTCTTGAATCTTAGTCTGCGTCATAGGCACACCTCGTGATATCAAATTTAGAATATAATATTCATACCTGTAAAACCGTAATCTAGTAACTTGCGTAATAAAAATTTAGATTTTAACCTTAGAGGCTAGCCAAGCAGCTACAATACATTTAATTACATCACCAGGGATGAATGGGATGGCTGCCCCCCATACGGCTTTTTCAAATGTAAAATTACCTACCAACATAAATCCAGCAATACCGAAGGCATATACGATAGGAATAGTAATGACAATAGATCTCCATGCATATTGCCAGAAACTACGTTCACTACCTTTGAATATACTCAACACTGTATACGCGATAGGCCAACTAAAAATAAAACCACCTGTAGGTCCTAATAATTTACCAAGACCCGCCGTACCTCCGACATATACTGGTAGACCAACAGCACCAAGCAATACATAAACGATGAGAACGATAAATGTATCCTTAGGTGATAGCATCAACCCTATTAAGGTTGCCACCAATGTCAAGGCTGTAACCATAGCCGGTGTAAAAGGTAATGGAAATGAAATGTATGCAGAAATACATAATAAAGCAGTTAATAAAGCCATTTTTGTTAAACGTTGTGTATTATTCATGAGACTCTTCCTTATATATTACCTTAAAAACTATTGTATCCTCTACCTTGCCAATAACATGCTGTTCATCATGTTCTAATGTAACCACTTCATTAGCTCGGACGGGACTCAAAAATCTAATGTTAATCGATTGTACCAATGTAAGTTGATTAACATATTGCCATATTTTCTCTAGTAATAAACAACCGGGGACAATATACGGTGCTTTGCGATGAATCGAATTAGTATCCTTCACATCATCTACGAATGCTAGAATTGATTCTACTGTAAATGTCATAACATCATGACTAGAATTCTGATGGTTTGGAGTTTCACAGATATGATTGAGCTCCTCACTACTATTGTTGTTTATCTTTAGTAAGGTAATCATAGAAACTACTAATGTTCCAGATCTATCTTGGATTTTACATTTTATTCGCCGTGTTGAAGATCCACAGATTTCCACGAAAGGATATTCACTAACCTCGTTGACATATTCTAATGTAGTTATCATCGCTTCTGATGGAAATACAATAGCATCACTCGTCAACATTCTAAATAATGTACGCATTGTCACCTCGTTGTATATTTATAACACTTTGATTATAATCAATATACGCACATTAGTCAACAATCATAAGTTTCATTACGTTAACAATATAGTTGACAATATAATTATCAAAGAGTTTATAAACCCTAAGTTGTTATATTATATACTGTTATATTATTATCCATTATAGAATAGCATCATATATCACTTAGCCGCATATACCTGTAGCAAAAAAAGATGACCCGTAGGCCACCTTTTTGAAGCAAATTATAATATTGTTAACGGCTAACTAGTATATTAACTAAAGTCACGTGCTATAATTTTAAATTCCCATTTACTACCACTAGATTTTGACTTATATGTTAAGAATGAGTCAAAGGAATGCAAATCACGATGCCATGTATAGTTAATATCTTCAGATTCACCAGTCTCTACATTAACTTTCACAGACACGGTAAAATCATCAATGCGTGATACTTTATAACTCAATCCATATCTAAATTCTTTTGGTGTTTCAATGGTATCAAAGAAGTAAGGAGAATTATTGCGATCAATATTACGCTGATTATAACTTGCAAAAGTAGTTAAGCGATTGGTAATCTTGTTTCTAAATGTAACGCCCCAATATGGCATACTACGAACCGTATCATTATATTTATAATAATCTCGTTCATACCCCATAAAGAACCTTAATGATGCATTCTTCCATGGTCGAATTGCATCATGAGATAACTCGCCATAATATTGATAATGCATGCCACGAACATCACGGACTTCGTCTTCCTTCCAATAACCAGCATTCACACCACCACGAACGGTAAATGGAGTATGGCCTACATGATAAGCATGTGTATCAGCACGGAATTCAAGAGTTTTTTCAATCCATACAGTTTCATCATTATATGTATCTTTTTCGTTTTTATATCCCAAAGACATATTGCCCCAAGGTACAGAATGACGATACCCTAAGGATGGTTTAAAGCCTTCTTGGGAGTACCATTCGTAATCTAAAGCAATTTCACCTTTTGGGCCCACTGGATACGCTGTATTCCCTCTAAATCCAAATCCATCATCACTATTGTACATAGGTCTTGGCAATAAGGAGAAGATATTGAATTGCCCCTCTTTATCATGGCGTAAAGATACAGTATAGGATTTCAAAGAAAACAATCTAAAGTTCTTAATAAAGAAAGATGCATGTTTTATAACGGCTTTATCACCAGGATACACAACTATATCTTGACCTTCAATACGATAGTCTGATGTATGTACAAAGGCTTTTGCATTTTTTGTTGTCATCGAACCTTTTTTAATATGTCCTACTTCACCATCATATACGACATCTGTACCTGTAATATAGTATGGATCAGACCATCCATCCGCCGAATCAGCAGTCATATAGCTATCACTACTTCTATAGGTCAATTGTTTACCCGTTAAATCTTTTGTTCGGCCCCCATCTACCTTATAACGATAGGAACCACCTGATGTTTTATATTCTGTGGTATTGGTATTACCTTCTACACGAGGAGCTTGTAATTCTTGATTATCCTTGCGAAGAATAACATTTCCCTCTGCATATACATCACCAGTACTAGATGTATATTTCATTTTATCTGCATCTACACGTGTTGGCACACGATCAGCAGGT
>SAAC01000051.1 GCA_009929605.1 Negativicutes bacterium | reverse complement strand
ACGATGCCGATAGCTTGGAATACCATTACAAATGGGCTTTGCGCTGGATTAACATCCACCCAAGGATAAATACTCATGATGATTGCTAAAGCGCCTACATAGAATAAAATAATGCGTAACGGGATGTTGTTGATGGCCATGGGAATTACGCGTTTTGGATTTTCCGTTTCCCCTGCGGTCAAACCAACGAGTTCGATGCCAGCGAAGGAGAATACTACCATTTGGAATGAAAGAATAAATCCCCATAAGCCGTTCGGGAACCAACCACCATAATTCCAAAGATTAGAGAATGTGGATGGACCTGCACTTGTTTCAAATCCAGAGAAAATCATGCCACAACCAATAATAATAAGGGCTATGATGGCGATAACCTTGATGAGGGCAAACCAGAACTCCATTTCTCCAAAATGTTTAACAGCGGTGAGATTCATCATAACAAGTATGAGCAGTACGATTAGCGCTGGTACCCACTGAGGCAGCCACTCAAACCAGTATTGCATATAGAGGCCTACAGCCGTTAAATCGGCCATCGCAACGGATAGCCAACAGAACCAGTACGTCCAGCCCGTGATGAAAGCCGCCCGTTCACCTAAATAGTCCTCTACGAAGTCGATGAAGGAGTGATGTTCTAAATTTGACATCAACAACTCACCTAAGGCACGCATGAGGAAGAAACAAATGAGCCCTGTAATGATATAGGATAGTAAAATGGATGGACCCGCCAAATGAATAGACCGGCCAGAACCAAGGAACAGCCCCGTTCCGATTGCACCGCCAATAGCTAATAATTGGACATGGCGGTTTTTGAGACCCCGCTTGAGATCATGTTCTTCAGACATAATAAATCCTCTTTCTAATGTATGTGTGTAAATATATACAATGAATATCTTAATCACAAATCATTCCATGTTTTACTTAGCCAACTGGCGTCCGCTTGTTGAAATGGAAGGACTAAGGCCAAGAATATTCCTAACATGGTGAAAGTTATGTACTTTTTCCTATACTACACTCCCTGTGTATGATTCCTGTATAAAGAATTAAAGACACATAGGCTAGGCAGTAAAATCTAGCCTGTGTGTCGCATGTTTCATCCTATAGAATTTTACCATAATAAAGTAATAATTCCAATAAAATTAGATAGATGTTTTGTGTCAGTAAACAAATTTTACAATACCGATTTTATGAAAGTCATATTGCATGCGTGCGTATTAGGATTGTCATCTTTTAAATCGATTGCAAAAACAACTAAAAAATAGAGAATATGCTATATACTATAAAACCCCGCTTGCATGTAAATCATACAAACGGGGTTTTGTTATATATTCTAGCTTTAAGAATCAGAACTAGATTCATCTTACTAATACAAGTGTAGGTTTAAGAATTAGAACCAAATGTATCTTACAAGCACTAACGCCGCTAGAACATACATGATCCAATTTACTTCTTTCGCGCGACCAGCCACTAGTTTTACAAGTGGGTATGCCACGAGACCAGCAGAGATACCGTTAGCAATGCTGTATGTGAATGGCATCAATATGATAACTAAGAATGCTGGGAATCCTTCTGTCCAATCATCAAAGTCAATATCGCGAATGGCGCCAATCATAAGAGCACCAACGAGAACTAGAATTTGAGATGTTGCTGCATTTGGTACTAATGTAATCAATGGAGCAAAGAATAGGCATAATAAGAACATTACGCCAGTTGTGACCGCGGTGAGACCTGTACGACCACCTGCGCCAACGCCAGCGGCGCTTTCAACAAAGGCAGTAATTGTACTTGTACCAAGCACGGCACCAGCACTCACGCCAATAGCATCAACGGTCATTGCTTTGCCAAGACCAGGGAAGGAGCCAGTTTTAGGATCTGCGATTTTTGCCTTGGAAGCGGTACCGATTAATGTACCCATGGAGTCGAATAATTCAACGAATGTGAAGGAGAAGATAATTGTGATGAGACCCATGTGGAGGGCACCTGGAATGTCGAGTTCAAAGAAGGCTGCTTTGCTGAAGTCAGGCACAGCCATCAAGGAGAAGTGTTCAGGTAAAGTAGAAAGACCTGTTACATAGGATACGATAGTTGTAACAAATACACCGATAAGCATAGCACCTTGCACATTGCGAGCCATCAAGAGGGCTGTGAAGATTAATCCAAAGAGGGCTAATAAGGTTTCATCATTATGTAAATCACCTAGTGTAAGCAGTGCTTGAGAGGCTGGTGGAACAATAGAGCCATGATTGGCAGTAGCGGCAGCTAATGTATCTGGGGAGAGACTCAACGCAATGGTCATTAGACCAGATAATTTTAAACCAATGATAGAAATGAAAAGACCAATACCAACTGTAATGGCCACTTTCATAGATGCGGGGATACCTTTCACAATCATCTGACGAACGGAGGTCAACGTAAGTACAAGGAATACAAGGCCAGAAATAAAGACTGCACCAAGTGCTGTTTGCCAGGAAATTCCCATGCCTAGAACAACTGTAAATGCATAAAAGGCTAGCAGTCCTACGCCTGGTGCTAAGGCGATTGGATAGTTAACAAAGAGACCCATGGCGATGGTTACAAAACCGCCACCTAGTGCAGTAGCGATGAGAACCGCATCCTTATCCATCCCTGCAATGCTGAGAAGATTTGGGGCCAAGAATAAAATATAGGCCATAGTGATGAACGTAGTAAGCCCGGCGATAATTTCTTGCTTAACCGAGGTTTGACGTTCTGTGAGTTTAAAAAATTGATCTAACATTAGATACCCTCCAGAAATGTATAAATCATAATAAATATAATAAAATGATATATCTAGTGTACCATATTTCCCTCTAGTTTTTGTATGAATTTGAAAAACTTGTGATATACTTAAATATATGTACTATTATAGTACAAATTAATGGAAATTTAGAGGTAAATCTATGAAAATTTCGACAAAGGGTCGTTATGCATTGCGGGTGTTAGCAGATATTGCAGAAAATGGCCGTGAAAAAAATGTATCAATTCGGGAAATGGCTGAGCGTCAAGGAATTTCCGATAAATATTTAGAAGGCATTGTATCTCGGTTGTCCGCAGCAGGCCTCGTCAAAAGTGGTCGCGGCAAATACGGCGGGTATCGTCTCGTTCGTGAAACGAAGGACTACAATGTATATGAAATTTTATATGCTGCAGAGGATTCCATTGCCCTCGTGTCATGCCTTGAGGATGATGCAGAGGAATGTCCTATGATGAACGATTGTTTGACGGCGCCATTATGGAAAAATCTCCAAGATGAATTCCGCAAGGTGATGGAACAAATCAGTCTTGAGGACGTTATTGAACAACGATTCCCTGTGGAGGCGTAATGAATCAACAAGTTCACGAAGATAAGCAACTTGGTGGCATGCGTAACGTTTGGATACTCAGCATTAGCATGAGTATCCTTGCTATTTGTTACACTATGATCACTCCATTTTTGCCGGTCTATTTGCTAGAATTGGGCGTTGAACAAGATCTCGTTGCTTTGTGGTCCGGCGCGGTGTTTGGCATTACATTTTTAATCGCCGGTATCATGGCTCCTATATGGGGTAAAATCGCCGATAAACATGGGAAAAAACGCATGGCTTTGCGTGCTGGTTTTGCCATTGGTATCGCCTATGTTATTATCGGCTTTGTGTCGAATGCGTGGGAACTTCTTTTGGGGCGTGCCTTTTTGGGTTTTGCTAATGGATTCTTTCCAGCGGCCATGACCATGGTGTCCCTCAGCGTTAATGAAAAACGCGTAGGGCAGGCGCTCGGTATTTTTCAAACTGGTCTTATTCTGGGCAACATCATCGGTCCTTTTTTAGGTGGTGCCGTTGAAAGTGTCGTAGGCATGCGTCCTGTGTTCTATGTGTCTGGTATTGCTGTTATCATCGCTACGTTTATGGTATTGTTCTTGGTGAAAGAACCGAATATTTCGGCATTGCCAAGTAAACAGTTGTCTGCTGATGATGAAAATGAGGCCGCGAAAACAGCAGCTGATTTGAGTAAGATTACGAAAAAAGGTCAAACTATTGCTGCAACGGTAGAACATAAAAAAGCTGTACAAAAAGATACTTCGATTATGGGTGATTTCCGTCATGTACAAGGCCAACCAATTTTAATGCAGCTAGTTTGGTTATTCTTCTTTATGCAGTTTGCCATTATGATGTTGCAGCCAATTCTAGCCCTCTATGTAGGGAAAATGCAAGGCACTATGGACAATGCAGCCATTGTGGCAGGTACAATTTTAAGTATTGGTGGATTAGCAGGTGCGGTAACCACAAATTTATGGGTGTGTTTGGGTCAAAATAAAGGGTATTTTAAAACGATTTCCTTTTGTTTGGCAGGCTCAGGTGCAGTCCTATTGCTTCAAGCCTTACCATTTGGTATTTGGTGGTTCGGAGCGTTGCAAATTCTCATTGGTAGCTTTATTGTAGGTGTAAATCCGTCCTTAAGTGCGGCAGTGACATTAAATACGGATCCAGCCTTCCGTGGCCGTATGTTTGGTATGACTACGACGGCACAGCAATTTGGGAGTATGATTGGACCGGTGTTTGCCAGCGTAGTGAGTACGTATATGGGCATTGCTTACGTGTTCGGTATCACAGGGTTATTGATGTTGTATCTTTCTTATAAGACAAAAATGTTATCTGGGGCGCATGATCGCGTTTCATAACGGGGTAAAATGCACAGAGGGGTTCTCTCGCGACTTTGAGGGCGCTACGAGAACCCCTCTGTGCATTTTTGCGTGAAGAAGGCGCCCACATCACGCCTCAGATAAGGCATTGGTGTCATTTAGATAAAGATACAACATTCTAACGAGTGTGCGCCACGTAAAACACGTAAGTGATGTCCATATACGTGGGAGGAGAGGGGGGTGTGCCCCGTTCATTTCACGAGCGAGGGAGATGTAATATTGTGGGTGCAGGATATAAAATTACATAGTTTAGATAGTGTTCTGAGTATTTTTGCTAGAGGTTTAAAGTCTAATTTGTTATAATAAATTCTATAGATTTTATCTATAGATGAGCGTAATTGCAAAGAGAAATATATCAATGGAATTGATATATTATTTCGTGTGGATGAGTTCATGGTAGATAAAAATAGAGAAAAAAGGGTTTAGATTGAGTACTTTCACAAATTGACATTCGCCAACGCGGTTATGTAAAACGTGGGTGGATGGATTGGTTTGTGATACTATAGGAGGATTTATGGGTTCTATTCCAGTTACAGAGCGTGTTACGGGTCATACAGAGTTAATCGGGTTGATTGCAAAGCCGATTCGTCATAGCATGTCTCCGACGATGCATAATGAGGCTTTCAAAAAATTGGGCCTTGATTATGTGTACGTGGTGTTCGAGGTGGATAATGAGACGCTGGAGGACACTGTGAAAGGCCTGCGTGCTATGGGCGTGCGCGGCTGGAATGTGTCCATGCCGAACAAGGTGGCGATTACGCAATATCTTGATGAATTGACGCCGGCGGCGCAAATTATTGGCGCTGTGAACACGGTTGTGAATAATAATGGCGTCCTCACTGGCACGATTACGGATGGTACAGGGGCGATGAAAGCCCTCGAAGAAGCGGGTGTGGATTACAAAGGTAAAATCATGACTGTCTTCGGTGCTGGCGGTGCAGCGACGGCTATCCAGGTACAAGCAGCCCTTGATGGGGTGTCTGAAATTCGTATCTTTAACCGTAAGGATGAATTCTACGCTAACGGCGAAGCGACGGTTCAAAAATTAACGGAACGCACAAATTGCAAAGTGACTATCGGTGATTTGGCGGATCTTGATGCGGTGCGCGCGTCTATCGACAGCAGCGATATTTTGATTGATGCTACGTCTTGCGGTATGAAACCAATTGAGGACGTAACACCAGTGCCTGACAAATCATTCCTTCGTCCTGACTTGTTCGTGATGGATGTTGTGTATGCGCCTCGGGAGACTAAATTCTTGAGCTGGGCCAAAGAGGTCGGTTGTCCTCATTGCAATGGTATGGGCATGATGCTCTGGCAAGGTGCAGAGGCTTTCAAAATCTGGACCGGTGAAGATATGCCGACGGATTTCATTAAGGAAATTATTTTCTAATTGACTGTATTTGAGGTGACCTATGGTTTCAATCGGACCGGCTCTTCTTGGTGATGGCGTGACGAAAATTGCCGTGCCTATGGTGGGCAAAACGACGGCAGATATTTTGGCAGAGTGCGAGTACATTCGCGAGTTGCCATGTGATGTGGTGGAATTGCGCATTGATTTTTATGAAAGCGCCGAATCTGTTACAAGTATTTTGGAATTGTTGAAGATAGTAAAACCTGCTATCGGCAACAAAGGCCTCTTGTTTACGTGGCGTACGAAACAAGAAGGGGGCGAGCGTGAAATTTCCGTAGAGGATTATTTCAACATGCTCGATCAAATTATCCCAACCGGCTTTGTGGATGCTATCGATATCGAATATTTCTTTGACGACACAGAACATCGTGAGCATATGACAAAAACGGTGGCATTGGCTCATAAGCATGGTGTCACAGTGGTGATGAGTAATCATGACTTTCATAAAACACTAGCATTGGATGATATTAAAGGCCGTTTAGTCGGCATGAAACAAGCTGGTGCAGATGTAGCAAAATTGGCTTGTATGCCACAATCCCCTAGCGATGTACTCACTGTATTACAGGCTACAGAACAAGTAAAATCCCAATATCCTGATGAACCACTCATCACAATGGCTATGGGGCAATTAGGCGTGGTTACGCGGACTTGCGGGAGCGTGTTTGGCAATGCATTAACCTTTGGTGCAGCAAAACAAAGCTCTGCACCGGGTCAAGTGGAAGTGCATAAATTGAAGGCGATTTTGGAGACAGTGGATAAGTAATTTAGAGACTTAGGTTGGTCATAATGTATTAGGCTGAATCTAAAATTAACGATTTATGTAAGTACGATTTAAAGGGATTGATTCTAGCTAGAATTCTCTAAACAGAATCAGGCTGTATATTATAATAAAAGTACGAAGAGAGTTCCTAGTGTGTCGTTAGCGCTAGGCTCATCTAAAAATCGCTAAATTAGAAAAGCCTAACATGTGAAGTACTGGTAATACTTCCTTTACGCTAGGCTTTTCAAATACGCAAATAGAGCGTGGTAAAAACTGTAGCAACACTGAGCTACAAGAGTTCTTACCACGCTCTTTTACATGCTCGTAATGAATTAAATTCAAGGGGCTGTAGATTTCGATTTAATGTATTAGAACCCGTCGAGCTCCATAAGAAAATTAATTCCTCTTTTCTATATTCCCATAGAAGTCATTCAAGATATTGCTGGAAGACTCTACTTCATCTCTACGATGTTTGATGATACATTGGGCAAAGGACTTGTACATTGGTGTGCGTACCCGTTCTAGCTCGCGAAGACGATCGAGGCCACCGCGGGAGAGAGGGCGTCCTTTGGTATCGAGGGATTCGATAGGTTGTGTTAGTTGGTACATACGCCCGTTTTGGCGAAGGGGTGCAAAGTTTTCTGCAATGGTTACACAGCCACCACCGGTGGATATAATGTAACCTTTTTCTTTGCCTAATCGCTCGATAACGGCAGATTCTACTTGTCGGAAGGCTTGCTCTCCATGTGTATCGATAAACGTCGCTATATGACCAATTTCATTAGTAATCTCTGCATCACAGTCCACGAAAGGACGGCAAAGGATACGGCTAAGTTCTTTTCCTACTGTTGTTTTACCAACTCCAGGCATACCGATGAGAATAATATTTTCCGTTTCTTTATACAAGTCTTGAAGTATCGGTTCAATATGATCATCGTTAAGCTCTGTGTTGTGGAATAAATTGGAGGAGTGGACGGCTTGTGCTACGAGCATTGGTAACCCATCTACGTAAGGAATACCCATGCGCTCTGCTTGAATCAAGAGATTCGTACGGAGCGGATTGTAAATCAAGTCCATTACACCAGATAAATTTTTAAATAGTGTCAGGTTGATTAGATTTTTAGGGCAATGTGGATACATGCCAACAGGAGTGGCGTTGATGATGATAGCGGCGCTTTCATAATAGTCTTGAAGGTCACCGTAGGTTGGGTGATTATGACGAGAAATATGAATGATATCAGATGCACCAAGGTCTTCGAGGGCCACATGAACCGTTTTAGAGGTCGCGCCATCGCCGAGGATGAGGCATTGTTTGCGGTCCACAGAAATATTGGCATATCGTAGAGCGTAGATAACTCCATTGTAATCCGTGTTATCACCGAACCAAGTACCATCGCGTTTTACCATAGTATTGATGCAACCGATGCGCTCAGCGATTTGTGAAATATGATTACAATGTGCTAAGGCCACTTCCTTATAAGGTATGGTAACGTTTAGGCCTATCATATCTGTTGTATCCAAGAAGGTATCTACCTGTTTTGGATTTTGCTCTACAAGCCCGTAATCGGTGGTACCTAACGTATGATGGATACGAGGAGAGTAACTATGTATTAGTTGTTGTCCTAAAAGACCGTATTTCATAGTTATACCTCCTAATTTTCTGGATAATTACCTAATAATCTGAATTTTTCTTGAGATTCATGTAACTCGGATAATAATGCCGTTACCTTTTCGTCGAAGAGGGACGCCTCAAGATCAAGGTAGAATAGAAATTCAAAATTATGACCTTGAATAGGACGGCTCTCCAGTTTTGTAAGATTGATGCCTACGTTGGAGAATTTCGTTAATAAGGAGCTGAGTCCACCTGGTGTGTGACTAGCGGATGTAATAATGCTGATTTTATTAGAACCAGGATAGATAGCGAGTTTCTTGGAAATACAAATGAAGCGAGTATAGTTGTTATCGCTGTTTTGTATATTTTTCGCTAATGTTTGCAATGTGTAGAGTTCTGCACATTGTGGTGGCGCTACAGCAGCGATGCCAGGATCGTCGCTTTCGGATACCATCTTAGCAGCCTCTGCGGTATTGCTGTAGGGTTCCAATTTTACATTGGCCCCAAGATTATTCAAGAATATTTGACATTGGCCAAGTGCTTGTGGATGGGAATAAATGGTATGGATATCCTCTAATTTAATGCCTTTTTTTGCCATTAAATCATGAGAAATCCAGAGTCGTGTACCACGCACGATGTAGCAATCGTGTTGATCAAGTAGGTCATACACTTCTTTCACGGAACCGTTAGAACTGTTTTCGATAGGTAATACGCCGAATTGGCAAAGACCTTGGTCAACGGCGCTGAATACGGCTTTAAAATCGTTGACGAATAGAATCTGGCTGAATGGCAACAATTTATCGCACGCTATTTGTGTATTGCAACCAAATTCGCCAGCGCATGCTACGCTACCACGTTGTGGTGGTAAATTTGGGGACGATTCAACAGCCTTTTTGATGGCCATACTAAATTCTGTTTCGTGGAATAACTGTTCCGCTTGGTATGTGCGGCTGAGGCTGAATAGATTTTCGAAGAATCGACGAGCATAGATGTCGAATTCTGGACCTGCATCGATGGTTACTTTATCGAGGATTTCTCGTTCTCGTTTCGCATCGTACACGGCTTTGCCCATGGAACGTTTTGCGTCAGCTACATCTTTTGAAAGTACCATTCGTTGTTTGAATAGGTCTAACATTTTGTCGTTAATGTCGTTAATCTTAACGCGCACTTCATCTAAGTTCATGGTCAACTTCTCCTAAAAAATCTAATAACACGAGGGCTGTGACGGCCTCGATAATTGATACGGCACGGAGGGCTACGCATGGATCGTGGCGTCCTTTGATAACGAGTTTTGTAGGCTCTTTCGCGGATAGGGACACAGAATTTTGTTCTGTATAAATGGAGGCAGTTGGTTTTATGCCAACTTGCATGACAAGAGGCATACCATTGGTAATACCGCCTTGGATGCCACCGCTATTGTTTGTCGTTGTTTTCACAACGTCACCGTCCATGGTGAAAGCATCGTTCTGCAAAGATCCCAAGCTACTACAACCCTCGAAACCGCTACCGAAGGATAC
>SAAC01000008.1 GCA_009929605.1 Negativicutes bacterium | reverse complement strand
ATATGGATGAGCTAGATAAGACAAAATAAATATAATTATACTGAAAGAGGCGACACCGCGCGGTGTCGCCTCTTTGCGTATACGTCTACTCCTCTTAATTATAGCTTATATAAAAGTTATTTTGCTATACCGATACCGTCGAGCGCATGCCATGCAAAAATCTATTGGCTACAGATTCTCTATCTGCTTCTACGATAAACTTACGTGCTGACAATTCACCCTGTGAATCGACTACTAGTTGCAATGGATTATGTTCTTGACCTACCTCAAAAATAGAGCTGAGCAATACTTTCGTGTATGGATGTTGGGCCTCACAAATATGATACGCATCTAATTCTTCCACTACAGCACCTTTATACATAACGGCCACTTTATGACACATAGTTCTAATGAAAGCAATATCATGGGCAATAAAGATATAGGACAAATTCTTTTTCTTTTGCAATCGTGCCAACAAGAAGCAAATGGAATCTTGTACAGACACGTCAAGAGCACTAGTGGCCTCATCAAATACAAGAATCTCTGGCTCTAATACGATAGCACGCGCAATGGCAACACGCTGACGTTGACCACCACTCATTTCATGCGGATATCTGTGCATAAATTCACGAGGCAAATCAACCATTTCAAGATATTGTCCAACAATATCTTCTTCTGTTCCCTTTTTCAAAAGTCCAAAATTATATAATGGTTCTAGAATGATATCTTTTACTTTCATCCGAGGATTACAAGCTGCGCTGGGATCCTGAAATACCATTTGAATTTTCTGACGATATGCACGTTCCTCATCTTTATTCATGTTAGAGATATCCACACCATCAATAATAATTTGCCCTTCACTAAGGGACATCATTTTCATAATCATACGTGCCAACGTGGATTTACCAGAACCAGATTCCCCTACAATACCTAATGACTCACCACGTTCTAATGTAATATTCACCTTATTACAAGCTCGTAATGTACCACCAGTAGGCAGACGAAAGTCTTTACACACACCTTTTAGTTCCAAAATAGTACTAGCCTGTGGAGCTATATTTTCTCTATTCGACATATCGGCCACCTCCTAATGTTGGTACTGAATCCATTAAATGTTTTGTATACTCATGACTAGGGTTTTCTAAAACATCCTTCGCCATTCCAGAATCTACTACACGTCCTGATTTCATAACAAGAATTTTATCCGCCATATGCGCTGCTACACCTAGATTGTGCGTTACAATGATAATCGCAGTTCCCTGATTTTTTGCCAGTGCCTTCATTTCAAGTACAACTTGTGCTTGGGTTGTGACATCCAATGCTGATGTTGGTTCATCACCTAATAATAATTTAGGTGATAATGCTAGTCCCATAGCAACACCTAACCGTTGGCGTTGACCACCACTGAGCTCATAAGGATACCGTTGTAATATATCTACCCCAGCAGTCAATGCTACACTCGCCAACAAGCTAATAGCTTTTGCATCGCATTCTTCATCAGAAAGTGTTTCATGTGTTTTGAAATACTCTCGGAATTGTTTTCCAATTTTTTGAATAGGATCTAGGGCACTACCACTATCTTGGAAAATCATGGAGATTTCTTTTCCTCGGATAGGCTGCCATTCTCTTTTAGCCAAATTATTGAGAGACCGACCTTCAAAAACGATATCGCCCGTTGTTATTTTACCACCCGTCGAAAGCAACCCTAAAATAGCTCGAATAACCGTAGTTTTGCCTGAGCCAGACTCACCTACTATGGCGAGGACTTCGCCTTTATTAAGGGTGAAATTCACATCCATTACAGTTGGATTATCCTGATAAGCGATATGTAAATTTTTAACATCTAATAAAAGCTCCTCGCTCATAGTGTTCCTTTCAACATATTTACTAACTCATTCTAGATATTTAATAATAACACTTTATACAACTAACACATCACACCACATTATTTGGAAATTTTGTTTGTAATCCAATAGTAATCACTTGGATACATAACAACATTGTTAAGGTATTTAGCATTAACAATATTAGTTTTAGGATAGCCAAAGAATAATGCTGCACCATCGTTCATCAATAATTGTTGAATTTGGATTGCATATTCTCTGCGTTTAGCTGGATCAAACTCTACAGTAGCGGCTTCTAATAATTGGTCAACTTGTGGATTGGAATATCCAGATCCATTTTGAGGGTTAGAACCATCAATATTAGTATGCCAGTAATTGCCAAGGAACCAGATTGGATCACCAGTATTAGCCGTTACGATATTAGAAATCAACATATCGTATTTACCTTCTTTACCGATACCATCAAGTAAGTTGTAATCTACTGTTTGGATTTTCATATCGATACCAATTTTTTTCAAATCTGCTTGCAATGCTTCTGCATATAACGGCAATTCTGCACGAGAGTTATACACAATGAAATTGAACGTCAATGGTTGGCCATTTTTATCCACAATGCCATCTCCATTTGTATCAGTCCAACCGGATTGTGCTAACAACTGTTTTGAACGGTCAGGATTGTATGCATTAGGATCTTTTAATTGATCAAACCCGTAATCCATAGATGGTGGAATTGGTGCAGAACCTGGAAGGAATGTACCTTTCAACAATACATCTGCATAGTTTTTACGATCTGCCGCAGAAATCACAGCGTCACGCACATTTTTATCCCCCAATACACCATTCATATTAATACGCGCTAATACAACACGAAGGGATGTAATCTCATCCACCTTAAATTTATCATTGTCTTTAAATAAGCCGATTTCACCTGGACCAATGTTAACAGCCATATCTACATCGCCTGATTGCAATGACATGGCACGTGTATTTGGATCATCGATGGATGGAATTTCTACTGTTTTAAATGGTACTGCACCATCCCAGTAATTTGGATTGGCTTCCATCACAGCGAGCTCTTTTGTAAAGCTTTTTACTACATATGGACCTGTACCAATAGGACCTTGTTTTGCGAAATCACGGCCGTCTCTCTCAGATTGAACATCTACAACAAGGAAGAATGGATCAGCTAACAAGCTTGGTAAATTAGGATATTCTTTATCTGTTTTAATAATTAAATCTTGCCCCTTAGCTTCTAGGCTTTTATATTGGAAGAATGTTTTAGGCATTGAACTCTTGGCAAAGGCACGTTCAAGGGATTCTTTGACAGCTTGTGCCGTTACCGGTTTGCCATTAGAGAATTTAACATTATCCTTAACAGTAATTGTCCAAGTTCTTTTATCATCCGCCACAGACCATTTAGCAGCAAGCCATGGCACTGGTTTCATTTGTTTATCAAATTTAGTTAATGTTTCGCCCACACCATAGCGCATAACAACCCAGGAGAAGAAGTTTTCTGCTGGATCCAAACTACTTGCAAAGTTGGTAACGGCTACTTTAAGTGTATCTTTGTTCTCAGCATTGTTAGAATCATTACCACAACCTGCTAAGAATGCTCCACACATAAGCACACTCAGCCCTACTAATAAAGATTTCTTTAGACTTTTCTTCATTTGAATCCTCCATACTACATACAACACAGATAGTCCCCTATTTAGCACTATCAATCACTTATATCAAGGCCCAATAGCAAGATATCCTAACCTTCATTTTTTGGATCCACTACATCGCGTAATGCATCACTCCACAAGTTAAAGATGGAAACAACAATTAAAATAGATGCACCTGGGAAAATCATTAACCACGGTGCTAGTTGTAAATACTGACGGCCTTCATTGAGCATCAAGCCCCATTCTGGCGTAGGTGGTTGAGCACCAAACCCCAGGAAAGATAAACCCGCCACTTCTATCATCATTACCCCTAAATCAAGTGCCCCCGTTGTTACTATTAGTGGCATAATATTCGGGATAATATGTCTACGCAAAATGGTCCATGTTGAAGCCCCCATCATGATAGAGGCTGTTACAAACTCTTCTTGCCGTACTTTCAACGTTAATGACCTAACAATACGTGCATATTTAGCCCACCCAACGATTGTAAGAGACAAAATAGTATTCGCTATACTACCACCCAAAATACCTGCGATAGCAATAGCCAAAATAATACCTGGGAACGATAACACTATATCTGTAATTCGCATCAATACAACTTCAATAAATCCGCCAAAATAGCCCGCCACAGCCCCAATGATAGTACCGATAAGAACCATCGTAATAACAATCGTAAAGCCCATGAATAAGGATAGTTGTGTGCCATATACAATACGTGATAACACATCACGACCTAATTTATCTGTACCAAACCAATGCTCACTACTAGGGGCCTTTAAAGCATCTGCCATGTTAGAGTTAAAGGCATCACCTGGCGCCAAATGCGGTGCAAATATAGCTATAAATATAATCAGCAACATTAATGCACTATAGAGGGAAAACAATTTATTTTTTTGGATAAAATCTTTCATTTATTGTTGCCCCCTTTTCAATCTTGGATCTAATAATCGATAAGACACATCCACAAGGGCATTAATAATCATAAACCCTACGGCTACCCATAGTACAAATCCTTGCACCAATGGATAATCACGCATGGTAATGGCATACACCGCCATATTACCGAGTCCTGGCCATGCAAAGACCATCTCAATAACCGTAACACCACCGAGCAAATACCCGACAAGTACACCAAGTAATGTAATTAATGGTAAAAAAGCATTTGGTAAAATATGACCAAATAAAATTTTCCATTCAGCTATCCCTCTAGAACGAGCACCAATTACATAATCCTTTTGCATTTCCTCCAGAATAACTAACCGAACTTGACGCATATATTTGGAGCCCACCACGACAGCCATAGTAGTAGCCGGTAAGATAACTCCAGAAAAAGAAATTTTTGAGGAAGCAATAGGTACTAGGCCAAGTTTCAGTCCAAAGATATAAATCAAAATTAAGCCTAACCAAAATGTTGGCATGGACACACCCACAAAGGACAAAGACCGTAAGATATAATCAATTTTCTTGTTCTGATTTATAGCACTTATAATACCTGCTGGGACAGCATATAGAATAATCAATATTGTTGAGGCCGCAGCTAACATCAATGTTCCGGGCAATGATTCAAGCATGCGATCTACCACTGGAATTTTGGCAGAATAGGACATACCTAAATCACCTTGCGCAGCATTAATCGCCCAATCTGCATATCGTACCCAAAAGGGTTTATCCAAGCCTAACTCAGCACGGACCTCATCTAATTCTTGTTGCGATACAATACGGTCCCCCGACTCTAATAGCATCATCGCTGGATCGCCTGGTGCCAAGTAGGTCAAACAAAATGTTAAAAATGAAATGCCCACCAATGTTATTACGAATTGCGATATATATTTCACTATACCTTTTACCATAGACAACTCCCGCTACCACAACCAGCATGTAAATAACTACTGCGATTCAAACTACTATTGAAAATTCTTTAACTACTACTGCGAATACCATAACCTATTAAGGTATTCAAATATCCGAAAAAAATAGAGCTAACCAATCCTTTACTCACTTGAGAAAGGACTGATTAACTCTAGTCATATACATACTATCTAGTTGCGCATCAGTCACCAGCATTTCAATGGCTATCTCATCACCCTCATGATTCGATAGTCTTTACTATACACATTGTAGATATTGTAATCCATAATCTCGTGAGCAGGCTTTCTGACTTATGCTTCATTACGCTTTTCCGCCTTCCCAGTTTCCCAGTGACCCTTGTTGAAAAACGTTCCACATTACAGCTACATTCGTAGTTCAGGATTTACACCTGATTTCCTCTTTTACGCTCGGCCATGCCGACACTCTCTTTAGTCAAATTATGTTATAAATATACTACAATGATGAAAGCCATACAATTCCCATACCCCCTATAAGTATTGATAATTACTAGCTTTCTTGCTAACTATTATTCATATGTATAGACCTCAAAAAATGAGACAAATTCTAATTTATACGAATATATCTATGAAAATTTTTCGGGGTAACTCTCTCGAAATCAAATCTCATAATTTTCATATAACCAACATTCATATGATATTTCTCATACACATGATAAATCCGATTCACCTCATGGTAAATTCCATTAGTATTCATAGCTTATACCTTATTCATTATAAGGGCACAAAAAAGCCTCGTTCCTGAGAACGAGGCTTTTATTATGAATATTTAATTATGAACGAGGTATTTACTAATCTATCGTACGTTGTACACTACGTAGTGCTTGTAATTTAGGCAAGATTACGAATTTCACTTGGTAAATGACATAGCCCAATGCGATAGTACTGAAACCACCGATGATTGCAATATCTCCACAAGCATAGATAGCATACGCACAGTATGCAAGGCCAAAGATGGAGAACGGAATCATTTTTTCGTTACGAGATAGATGCGCTCCCTCTGTTTTAAGCAATGTATTCAAGGATAAGATACATAAGATGTATGGGAATACATTTGTTACAACAGCTAGGTTAACAAGATTTTCAAATTGTTGACGCAAGGATTCGTCCGCAGTCATCATCGCTAAAGCAGTTTCTACTAAAAGCAAGATGAATACGCCACGAACAGGAGCGTCATTGCTGTTTACACGAGCAAATACTTTTGGGAAGTAACCTTCCTCTGCACAGCTTTTGAATACGCGGGACAATGTAAATTGCCAGCAAAGCAATGCACCACAGCAAGAAATAACCATGGAGGCCATTACGATTTTACCAACTGTGTCGTTAAACATAGTAGCATAAGTTAAACCAAATGGAGCTGTAGAGTTTAATAGATCCAAGTTAGGCACGATACCGGCCATAACATTAGTGGATAATACATAAATAACCGCTACTGCTAATGTGCCAACGAAAGTGGCAATAGGTACATTTTTCTTAGGATTTTCAACTGCATCAGCGTTTGCAGCAGCCGATTCAAAACCAAGGAACGCCCATAATGTAAGAGAAATAGATTCGCTTACAGCGTCAAAAAGTGGTAATTCATTCGGATTCCAAGCAGTCATGTACAATTCAGGACTGAACCAGAACCAACCAATGGTACTGATTAAAAATACTGGGACAATGGAGCCCCATACTGTAATATTACTCAAACGACCTGTGAAACGGTTTCCTTTGAAATTAAGGATAGCCGCAAACCACAAAAGGACAACAGTGATTTCACTGACTTGCCATGGGTTCAGATCAAGACCAAATAATACTGCACCGTAGCCAACCGCGGAAACGGCAATCGCTACATTAGCAATGACAAGCGATATGCTATAAGCATAATTCGCCATAAAATGTCCGGTTCTACCAAATTTATATTCTGAGTAGCCACCCATACCGCCTGGCTTGGTATTGAACATACCAGCTTGTGCAAAAATATGAGCTAAGACTAGGGCCCCTACCGCAGTAACGAGCCAAGATAGAATCGAAATAGTTCCTACAGCAGCTAAGTTCGTAGGCAACATAATAATCCCAGCACCAAGCATGTTGGCTGCTACTAGAGTAGTTAGCTGGAATACAGACATTTTTTTAGCGGTGGTTTTCATGTATCAATCCCCTTTCGAACAGGTGAATTTTTTCTCGTCCATAATTCACTTTTAAATATTAAACCGCCAAAACGAATTCAGTTCTTGCGTTAATGGGCGTGAATGTGAATTCGTCGTTTTTAATTCGCAACTAATAATACCACCTATGGTACAAAAATAAAAGAGTTTTTTTTACTCGCCAACCCCTTACAAGCTTAGTAGCCATCAAGGTTTGGAGCACTTTTTTAACGTCCGTTTCTCAAACTGGGCATTATACCTACTTTTTTAGAAAATTTTTGTAAAAGTTTCACTATTGGCGGACACAAAAAATTACACGAATTGAATAAAATTGAGTATATTTTATATCTAAAACGAATAGGTTTAATTTTAATGATTCTAGCTATATATTTCTATCTATTATTTTCTATGCCTATATATGATTTTCCGTATCTATGACAGATAAACTCCTCTAACACAAGAAAAACACATTGCATTATCCACTGTACGGAAACACAATTATAAGAAAATTAAACGCATCTACCTCAACCACTCAGAATTCCTCAGGCATTATCACCAACTTGCTTAATACTATTACAGGCTTCATCCACCATATTACGGATTCAACAGATCCGATCTCAAACACTGTTAGTGCCTTAACTGGCTCTGGTTCCACCTTACAAGAAAAAATAACAGCCCTTGGTGGCTATATTCAAGCTACCAAGGGATATAATAGCAGTATGACTATTTTCGGAAAAACCATGACAGAGCACTTAGATAATGCAAAACAAGGTAAAACATCCGGATGCAAGGCATTCATATCTTTCACCAAGCGATGACCGAAGGATTTACCAAGGACCATACCAAAGTGTAAATCACTAGCAAAAGCCACTATGTAATCCCGAGATAGATGTTTATTAACATGAATGTCTATGTGATTCATGATGGGGTGTTTCGCTGTATACCAAGCTTTCACCCCAATGTATGCCAATATAGCAATGGTACACCATGCATACATTTTGCCGATTAGTTCCCACAAATTCATATACGTAAAAATAGCATAACTGCCGATGAGCATCCAAATTTGGAAGCCTGTCCATAGCACCAAATAACCAAGTAATAGTAGCGTTGCATAATAGGTGAGGAGCAACCAGTACCCACCGATGGTGACCATGATGCGGTTCAACCACGTAGGCATGTATTTTTCGCAAATATTGGGGATCACGTAGGTAAATGGCATAACGAGGAATGCGAACAATCCCCATCCGGAGTAAAGTTGTGGTATAGCGTGTTAGAACAGTCCCCACTGGAGCAGGCTCGATACAAGGCCTAAGCCGCCAAGAATGAGGTAAAAAATATATCGTCTAATCACATTAATTGTCCTTGTTATCATTAATGATTGCCTTCGGCGCTCTTGTGGCGTTGATCGTTTCAAAGTAATCCTACTTTAAAACGAAAAACCTAACGTCCAATCTTTGGTATTACCAGTACCTTAGATCACGTTAGGTTTTTCAATTTCCCATTTTTTGATGAGCCTAACGTCTAGACACGTTGTTGACTCTTTCTGTTTTCATTATAGCACAACAATTAAGACTGTCAAACTAAACAATTCGCCTTGTTACCACTCGCTATGTCATAGTAGAAAACTTATTATTCTTCTACCGAAGTAATAATAGCCGTCCATTTCGCAATTTGTGCTTCTTCGTCAGCGATGAGTTGTTTCCCCACTTGGCGTTGACGTTCTACGCATTCAGGGGCAGTACCGCTATAGTTATTACGGCCCGCCACACATGCCTCAATAGTGATGGCATCTAGAATATCCGCATCAAAATGACTAGAAATAGCCTTGAAATCATCAACAGATAAATCTAGCAATACGCAACCTTTTTGAATACAGTGTTGTACCGCAGAGCCAACGATTTCATGAGCTTCACGGAATGGCACACCTTTTTTAGCCAAGTAATCGGCCATATCAGTAGCATTAGAGAAATCATCATTTAACACAGCATGCATGCGTTTACCATTTACAGTCATGCCACGAAGCATAGCTGTATTGATAGACAATGCAAATGTTACGGTATCGATGGCATCAAAAATACCTTCCTTATCCTCTTGCATATCTTTGTTGTATGTCAAAGGTAACCCTTTTAATGTCGTCAATAGACCAAGTAGGTGCCCATAGGTGCGGCCTGTTTTACCACGCACGAGCTCACATACATCAGGATTTTTCTTTTGTGGCATAATGCTAGAACCTGTGCAATGTGCATCGTCTAGCTCAATGAAACCAAATTCATTCGTAGACCACAAGATAAGTTCTTCACTTAAACGGCTCAAATGCATCATCACAAGGGATGCAAAGCTCAAGAATTCTACTACGTAATCACGATCACTAACGGCATCCATACTATTTTCATATATACGGGAGAAAGCAAGTAATTGTTGAGTATAGGTTTGGTCAATGCCATAGGTGCTACCCGCTAGAGCACCAGCGCCTAACGGCATGATGTCTGCATGCTTGAACACCAAAGGCAACCGATCAAAGTCACGTTCCAACATGGAGAAGTAGGCCATCATGTGATGCGCGAACAATACAGGTTGCGCCCGTTGCAAATGAGTATATCCAGGCATGATGACATCACTGTATTTTTCGGATACTTCGATAAGTGCCTTTTGCATATCTACGATGAGCTCGCCCATGTGTGTTACAGCTCTACGTACATACATGTGCAAATCTACCGCACATTGGTCATTACGGCTACGGCCTGTGTGTAAACGACCGCCTGCTTCACCGATGTCGTCAGTCAACCGTTTTTCGATGTTCATATGAATATCCTCTAAGGATACGGAGAATGGGAATTCCCCTGCATCGATTTGACCTTTAATTTTTGTAAGACCTGCTACGATATCGTCACAGTCCTTTTGAGATATGATGTTTTGTTTCGCTAGCATTTTAGCATGTGCTTTACTGCCAGCAATATCTTCTGCGTACATTCTAGCATCAAAAGCGATAGAGGATGTAAAATCCTCTACCGCTTTATCTGTGCCCTTTGTGAACCGTCCGCCCCAAAGTTTAGCCATTATAAACCTGCCTTTTCTTTCATCAAAGCATTAATTTTTAGAGGTAAGCCGAACAAGTTGATGAACCCTTCAGCATCTGCTTGGTTGTATACTTCGTCTTCTTCGAAAGTAACGAATTCTTGGTTGTACAAGGAGTAAGGAGAAGTTGCACCAGCATTAATGATGTTGCCTTTGTACAATTTCAATTTTACTTCCCCAGTTACAGTTTGTTGTGTCGCATCAACGAAACCTTGTAATGCGCTCATCAATGGAGCAAACCACATGCCATCATATACGAGTTCAGCGTATTTATTAGCAATCAATTCTTTGTAGTGGTAAGTAGCTCTGTCTAGGCAAAGGTATTCCATTTCTCTGTGTGCGTACATGATGATGGATCCGCCTGGATTTTCGTATACGCCACGGGATTTCATGCCCACTAGACGGTTTTCTACGATATCTACAACGCCAACGCCATTTCTAGCGCCGATTTCGTTCAATGCTTCGAGCAATTGTAATGGAGTGCCTTCTTTGCCATTCACAGCTACTGGCACGCCTTCTTTGAAGGATACAGTTACATATTCTGCTTCATCAGGAGCTTGTTCAGGAGTATGTGTTACCAAGTACACATCGTCTTTTGGTGCGTTTGCTGGATCTTCCAAGTCGCCACCTTCATGGGATAAATGCCATACGTTTTGGTCCATGGAATATGGATGTTTTTTAGTTGCTACTACAGGGATATCGTGTTTAGCAGCGTATTCCATACAGTCTTCACGGGATTTCAGTTCCCATTCACGCCAAGGAGCGATGATTTTTGTATTAGGGGACAATGCTTTGATTGTCAATTCAAAACGAACTTGGTCATTACCTTTACCGGTGGCACCATGTGCGATAGCATCAGCGCCTTCTTTGTTGGCAATGTCTACCAAGATTTTTGCGATTAATGGTCTAGCGAAAGATGTGCCCAATAGATATTTACCTTCGTAAATGGCACCCGCTTTTACAGTTGGCCAAATATAATCCGCTACGAACTCTTCTTTTGCATCCACGATGTATGCTTTTGTGGCGCCAGACTTGATAGCCTTTTTCTCTACTGCATCATAATCTTCAGGTTGACCCAAATCAACGCATACGGCGATAACTTCACAACCATAATTTTCTTTTAACCAAGGGATGATAACGGATGTATCTAACCCACCAGAATATGCCAATACGACTTTGTTTGCTTTACCCATGATAACACCTCATACTTTTTACTCTGTGCGTAAACGTCCTCAAAATGCTTTCAATGGTGAAAGTCCCGTCTACGTATATATGTATTATATCTAACAAAAATAATTTTGTCTGTGAACATTCAGTTCACCTGACTACGAATGTAAGTATACACCCGAACAAATATTTATGCAAGTATTTTTTATAAAAATTCCATTACCCCCTAAAAAACATATCAAATACAGTATTTACAAGGATTTATATTCTGTCTTTATAGTCTAATAACATTGATTTATAACTACTATATACAGAAAAAAGAACCCTCTTATACACATTTTTTATGTATAGAGAGAGTTCTTTAGTTACATTTTTTGTATATTCTGTATATTCCGTGTAAATCATTCACCAATATAACCTTTAGCTCGATCACCGCGTTTATCCGCATTCGATTTGCTAGAGCTATCGGAATCACTAGAGCTATTAGATGTTCCCGAATCATTGTTTGAAGACTTGGAGTCACTAGAGCTATCTGAAGCCCCGCCATACTTAGAAGTTATTTCCTTCAAGGTATCTAAACCTTTTTTAGCAGTATCAGCCAAATCATCAAGTTTTTTATTATTGCGACTTTCCAAGTATGTATCATAGTCCATTTCATCTGGCAGGCCTAGTTCTTCTTTAAATGCAGATTCTGCTTCAGACTTGCTAATCATCCCCTGATCAAGCATTTGCATCAATACAATATATTGGCGCTCCTTAGCAGCCCTGAAATTAACCTTCGGATCTAAATAACTTGGTGCCTGTGGCAGGCCTGCAAGCATAGCAGATTGAGCAAGAGTCAGACGTCCCGGGGTAGTTTTAAAATACCCTGCGGCAGCTTGTTTAATACCATAATAATCATGACCATAGTAAATAGTATTCATATACATAGTGATAATATCGTCTTTGGAATAATAATGTTCCATCATCACAGCCATCACCGCTTCCTCAACCTTACGAGACATAATTCGTTTGGATGAAAGGAATAGATTTTTCACTAATTGCTGTGTAATAGTGCTACCACCTTCCAGCGTTTCACCAGCTACCGTATTTGTATATAGTGCACGAGCAATGCCCATAGGATCAATGGCGCCATGTTCGTAAAACCGTTTATCCTCGATGGCCACAAGCGCCTTTTTAGCGCTTTCACTAATAGCCGTAGATTTCACGCGGTCATTAAAAGGAACTCGACGATTCAACGCATTTTGCACGCCTTCTTGTAAATTCAGTAGACGTTTCAACCGGTCCGTCCGGCTCAACTCGTCCTCCGAGGACTCGATAGTTTGTTCTACCGCGGTATGGGCCACGCTCTGGCGATTCGTGCCCTGCGAGCTATTATACATATCATACGCATACATCCCACCAATAATGAGCACCACAAGTAAGATAAGACGTACAAAAAATTTTATGATAGATTTGATTATAAACATAGATTCACTTTCACCTTGCAGGTGTCCTAAACTGTTACAAGTTTCCTATATTGTATCACACTCTATCTAGACTTTCATCTATTCATAATTTTGTGAAAGTTCCTCCTAGATAGTCATAAATGATACATGCATAATATCCCATTAACCTGATGTACCTGTGCATATATGATATATGTTAAAAATTGGCATAAAACCACCATTTAATGTATAATAGATGAGATGATGAATGCCCTGATAACTATTAAGGAGCGTATGTATTTATGAAACAATGTATGGATTCGGACAATCTGCATCTCAGATTAAAGAAAATTTTAGGCCAAGTCCAAGCCATCGATCGCATGATTGATGAAGATATTCCTTGCGAGGATGTTCTGAGTCAAATCAATGCAGCAAAATCTGCTCTACACAAAGTCGGTCAAGTCGTACTAGAAGGACATATTAACCACTGTGTCCGTGATGGTATCGAACACGGCGATGTGGATAAGACGATTTCAGATTTTACGAAGGCAGTAGAACGTTTCGCAAACATGGGGAAATAACTGAGTCACTATGTCTTGTGCCCCTCGGCGAGAGACAAGCTCTAAGCTCGGTTCACAAAACAATATTGACATCAACTATAACGTGTGTGCAAAAAAGCCAACCATTCAATGTGAATGGCTGGCTTTTTTATTTGCTAAATTACAATTTTGAATTGAACTTAAAAGACTACAGAGTAAGAACCAGACTCGATATGCGTACGTTGACCACCCATGGACGCTACAATTGGATTGTTAGTAGCCGCTCTATTGGCTACAGCAGCAGAGGAAAATGCAGCAGTATCTAGCATATCTGCACCTTGGTTAATGAAACCTGTTACAGCTACACGAGTTTCTACAGGAGATTTACTTTGTTCAGTAGCCGCTTTATCAGTTACTACAGCATTTACGGATTTCCCATCACTCCCAGTCATGCCTTTCAAGTTATAGTTCAAGCTGACACCTTGTTGAATCTTGCCATATTGGATGTCGTCGGTTTTAACACCATTCTCATTGCGTACCAATGTAACGGAATCGCCCACTTTGAAAGCTGGTGCAGAGCCGGCAACCCCAACATTCACCTTGCTATAAACGCATACACCCCATCAGCCACATTAGTCATAATAACAGATGGTGCAAATAATGCGCCTACTGCCAACAATACAGATACTTTTAAGATTTTTTTGTTCATCCTTTAAACCTCACACTTCTTCAAATTAATAAAACTAATCAATTTATGTCAAATATCAACTAGTTCCACACGATTCTAGCTATAGTTCATTACAGAGTAATCTCATAATAATAGAATAAATTGAAGACAAATAATTTACAAGTATTCATAAAAAGAAACTTTTTATTACTCTATTCAAAAACTTTCATCAAAACCCGTCAAAGCTGAAATACAAGAATATGCAAAGAACCCGGGATTATCTAATATTAGTCGCATCATCATAAACATCTTCCTAAAATATAGGTAGACCGTATTATTTTGTATCCTCCGCTAGAGACAAACTCTAAGCCCGCTTCACAAGATAATATTAACCTCAGATATAACGTATATGCCAAAAAAAGCTTCTAATAATCAAAATTGATTATTAGAAGCTTTTTTCAAACTATATCTCTACCATTTATCCGCATCCTCAGAAGGATCATAACTACCTATACCATAACCACCGATTTTAATTGTTCTTGGTTCTTTACCGGTTATATAAAACTCTTTAGTTTCAGGATTCCATTTAGTAATATATTTTGTTTCATCTCTAGCAATGGTACCATCACTATTTTGATACTCTTCCGTTGATGTATAAGCTACAACACCATAACGGCCAAAATAGAATACACCTTTTCGTTCAGGTTCCTTCGGCACAATGTGCGAATTCTTCAACACCTCCACGCTAAAGTTATAAAAAAATGCGGATATGATTGTCGAGGCGAGCTTACGTAGGAGCCGAGACGAGATAATCATATCCGCATTTTTTACTTATTAGTCGTGGTTCGTTGTTAAGAATTCGCTCATTGCAGCCAATGCTTCTTCTTCATCGGGACCATCAGCTGTCAACACTACGGAAGTATCTTTTGTAGCGCCAAGAGTTAATACTGTCAAAATAGATTTAGCATCTGCCGTTTTGCCATTTGCAGCAATTGTTAATTTGGATGCGAATTTAGCATTCATTTGTGTAAATGTTGTGGCTGGACGAGCATGTAAACCAGATTCGTTTGTAATTACAACTGTTAATTCTTTCATAGTAAACCTCTTTCTAATCGGTGATAATGAAAGTCTCTCGACTTTCACCAAGAAAACCGTCGTATTAACACGTGATATTGTACAGTTCTATAGTAGTATTATTGTATCAATTTAAACCTTTTTCGGCTAGTAAGGATTTAGCATAAGCCGTAATCTCCTCAGCCGTATCCATTTCAAGGGCCTTCGCAGCGATACCCTCACATTCTGCTTTGGACACAGAACGAACGATGTTTTTAATCAATGGAATGGAGGATGCGGTCATACTGAATTCATCAAGGCCAAGACCAATAAGAATCATAGTAGCCATCGGGTCCCCACCCATTTCACCGCACATGCCCGTGAACTTGCCCTGTGCGTGGCTGGCATCAATAACGGTTTTAATCAACCGAAGTACTGCAGGATGTAATGGTTGGTATAGATAACCGATATTCTCATTCATACGATCCACAGCCAATGTATATTGACACAAATCATTCGTACCAATACTAAAGAAATCCACGTATTTCACTAAAATTGGAGATATCACCGCTGCTGCAGGGACCTCAATCATGATGCCTACTTTGATATTTTCGTTAAAATCTTTGCTTTCATTACGTAACTCTTGTTTACATTCGTCCAAGATAGCATTCGCTTTTTTAACTTCCTCAACAGAGGCAATCATAGGATACATAATGTGAATATCCCCAAATGCACTCGCACGCAATAGTGCGCGCAATTGTACTTTAAAAATATCTGGACGATTCAAGGAAATACGGATAGCACGATACCCGAGGAACGGATTCATTTCATGTGGCAAATCAAGGCATTTCAATTCCTTGTCGCCACCGATATCCATGGTGCGGATGATGACAGGCTGTCCCTTCATCTGTTCCGCAACCTTTTTATATTCCCCGAATTGCACGTCCTCCGTTGGCAATGTATCGTTTTCCATATAAAGAAATTCAGTACGGTATAAACCGATGCCGGCTGCGCCCATGGTTAATGCATTTTTACTATCTTTCGCTTTACCGATGTTGCCGAACAATTCCACGTGATGACCATCGGTGGTTACCGCTGGCAAATTGGCAGATTCTTTCAATAATTGCAATTCCTTTTGGAAATCTGCCGCTTTCTGTGTATAGCTAGCAAATTCTTCGTCCGTTGGTTCTAGGATAACGTCACCGTCTGTGCCTAGAACGACGGCTCTTTCACTATTGGTGAAAGCCTCAATATCTCCCAGCCCCATAACGGCTGGAATTTCCAAAGTACGCGCCATAATCGCTGCATGGCTAGTCGGACCGCCAGCTGCGGTAACAATGCCTTTCACAATGGATTTATCTAAAGATGCCGTATCGGATGGTGCCAAATCATGAGCCACCAAAATCACATCACCAGTCACGTGCGAAAGTCCACGCGGGTTCATTCCCAGCATATTACGAAGCAAACGATCACCAATATCCTTGATGTCCGCGCCACGCTCACGCATGTATGGGTCCTCCATGCCGAGAAAAATATCCGCGAAGGTATTGATGGTTTGTTCCGTTGCTGCCACCACATTCATAGCCCCAGATTCTACAAGCGCTTTGATGCCATCAGACAAAGATGGATCTTGGGCAATTTGCATATGCGCCTCGAAAATAGCAGCCTCCTCCGGCCCCATTTCATCGAGGGTTTTCTTTCGAATATTATCTAATTGCTTTAATGTGGCCGCCATAGCACCGGCAAATTTTGCAATTTCTTGATCGACTCCGCCCTCTGGCACAATGTAATCAGGAATAACGATTTCTTCTTGTATATATTTGTACACATTGCCTACCGCAATACCGCGGGAACCAGAGATACCTTTAATACGCATGTGGCTCTACCCTTTCTCAATGAAATGTAAATAACTCTATCTTGTATTTTAACATTTATTAGTAAAAGAATAAAGAAATAATGGGCGTGTCAAGACTCTATAGAACATGATATAATAATAAATACGAAATTTAAATTTAATAGATTTCAATGATTTTATACATATGATATTCCATATACAGCAAGGAGTTTATTACATGAAATTAACAAAGATGCACGGTCTCGGAAATGATTTTGTCGTTTTCTCTGATCCTAATGGTGCAAACAAAGATTATACAGAATTAGCTATCAAATTATGCCATCGTCAAACTGGTATCGGTGCTGATGGTCTTGCTATCGTTGTACCTTCTGATGTAGCAGATATTCGCATGCGTATCATCAATTCTGATGGTAGTGAGGCAGAAATGTGTGGTAATGCCATCCGATGCTTTTCTAAATACGCCTATGAACATGGCCAAATCACGACAGATACTTTCACCATCGAAACATTGGCAGGTATCATGAAACCAAGTTTGACCATTGAAAACGGCAAAGTAACACTAGTAACCGTTGATATGGGAAAACCATTCTTTAACAGTAAAGATATCCCAATGGATGTGAACATCGACAAAGTCATCGACTATCCATTGGAACTGAATGGCGAAATAATCCCTGTTAGTTCTGTATTGATGGGTGTTCCTCATACAGAGGTATTCGTAGAGGACGTAACAAAAATAGCTCTTCATACACAAGGCCCTCAACTAGAAACACACCCAATATTCCCTCGAAAAAGCAATATCAACTATGTTGAGGTTGTAAACGACCATCATATCAAAGTCCGTACTTGGGAACGCGGTGCTGGTGCTACACTTGCATGCGGTACTGGTTCTTGCGCATCCGCAGTCATGTCCTACGAAAAAGGTCTGACGGGCCGCGAAGTAGACGTAGAATTGTACCTAGGCACATTACATATCAGCTATCGTGAAGACAGCACCGTATTTATGACTGGTCCTGCAGAAGAAGTATTTGAAACAGAACTCAATATCGATTAATTATTTGGGACTCATATTCACAGCCATAGCTAAGTCGAACACTCCTATAAATCGAATCTAGCTACTAGCTGCAACACATATATGAGTCCCCTTTTAGGTATGACTATGAATTGGTTACAACTACTCAAACAATTACTAGGCCAACGATATCACTTGCCAAGCAATTGGCTGCCCCTATTGGCCTTACTCATTTCCTGCATATTCATCGTTGTATGCGTGGCCAACGGTGTTTCCATTGCCATTGCGCTCATTTTCGTATGGCTCATCATGGCCTATGCGCTCAATCAGTCTGGCTACGATTGGTCTACGCTTATAGATTTTTCAAAAAAAGGGGCCTTTTCCGCCTCTATCGTCATCCAAATTTTCTTGCTTATCGGCTGGCTCACCTCCATGTGGCAGGCATCTGGTACGATTCCTACCATCATATCCGTAGGACTCAGTTTTCTAGAACCGTCACTCTTCGTGGTATGCGCCTTCCTATTGCCTGCTCTCGTGAGTGGCCTCTTGGGTACATCATTAGGCACTGTCGGTACCATTGGACTTGTGCTCATTATTATTGCCAAGGCAGGTGGCATTCCGGCAGACATGGTGGCCGGGGCCATCATCGCCGGCGCCTATGTAGGGGATCGCAATTCCCCGCTATCATCTAGTGCGAGCCTCGTAGCAGCCCTCACCCATACATCAGTACCGCGCAATATCGGACCTATGTTTATGAACAGTTTGCCCGCATTGCTTGTTTCCATTGTGCTCTATACGGCTTTATCCTTTATGTATCCACTAGAAACCGCTGAAAGCAACCTAACAGAGCAAATTGCATCCACATTCACCATGACACCAATGTTATGGATACCGGTAGCCATCGTCGTGGCATTATTGCCATTTAAACTATCCATTCGTTGGCCTATCGGCCTCAGCGCTCTCGCAGCATCCGTATTGGCCTATCTATACCAAGGGCACTCAGTCCTAGAACTCATCAACATGAGTTTCTGGGGATTTACATTACCTGTGGACAATCCATTGAGCACCATCATTCACGGTGGTGGCATCAAGGTTATGGCCGAACCAGCTGTATCAATTTTTGTGGCCTGTGCCATCTCCGGCATGCTCGACGGCGTTGGATTCTGGTCTAGCGTCCGCCAATTATTGGAACACGTCCAAACACGGAGCGATATATTCGTGGCGAACGTCATTTTATCCATTATTACTGGCGGCATTGGGTGTAGCCAATCCATTGCCACCGTTATGACCCATTCCATCATGCGCATTACTTATGCGAAACACAAGATTCAAGATAAAGATGTAATGCTCGATTTTGAAAATACGGGCATTGTATTAGCACCGATGATTCCATGGAACATCGCCGCCATGATACCGACGGTTATGATGGACACATCCCTAACTGGCTATATACCATTCGCATTTTATCTATATCTACTACCTCTATTTCATTGGTACCAATTACGAAAACGATCCATGTAACTATGTACCATGGAATACATTACACGTCCATTAGCTAGCGCCTGATACAATTCAGGCCCATGCACAAATATATTCATTACTCTAACTGCAAGGAGAACAACCATGATTTATACGGTTACCTTCAACCCTTCTCTTGATTACATCGTCCATTTACCAACGCTCACTACAGGTACAATCAACCGTACTGAGGACGAGCTAGTTCTCGCCGGTGGCAAGGGCATCAATGTGTCTATTGTCCTAAATAATCTTGGTATAAACACAACGGCTCTCGGCTTCATCGCCGGATTCAGCGGTGATGAAATCGTACGCCAACTAGGCGAATTTGGTGTGTCCGAACAATTTATCCGCCTCAGCACTGGTCTCACGCGTATCAATGTGAAAGTGAAAGCCACCTCAGAGGAAACGGAAATTAACGGCCATGGACCTATCATATCGGATGGCGAACTACAAGCATTGTACACACAACTAGATACTCTGCAAGATAATGACATTCTTGTACTAGCCGGCAGTATCCCAAGCAGTTTGCCTAGCGATATGTACGAACTCATTATGCAACGCATGGAATCAAAAAATATCCGCATCATCGTAGATGCTACGAAAGATCTATTAACAAAGGTATTACCATACAAACCATTCTTGATTAAACCAAATAATCACGAACTATCTGAAATATTTGGTCGCCCCCTATCTACTCAAGATGATTTAGTAGCTGCCGCGAAAGAATTGCAAATCCAGGGAGCACAGCATGTACTCATCTCCATGGCTGGTGACGGTGCTATTCTAATCAGTGCAGACGGTCAAGTATTCACAAGTCTTGCACCAAAAGGAACCTTAATCAACTCTGTTGGGGCTGGTGATTCCATGGTAGCAGGCTTCATCACGGGATACGAACAATCTAATGGCGATTTGCAAGAGGCCCTCTATTGGGGTATCTGTACTGGTTCCGCCTCTGCGTTCTCTACGAATTTAGCCACAAAACCAGAAGTTGAGGTCTTACTTTCAACAATCAAAAAATAATAGTATAATAAAAAGGTTATGATACTTAAGTATTAGTTTTAAAATATTCACTGTAACAATGTAAGAAAGAGGAGTTACATTATGCAAATTACGGATTTACTGAAAAGCCAATCCATTCAGCTCAATGCTGACCCTGCCACCAAGATTGACGCTATTTATATTCTTGGGGATTTAATGGAAAAAGGCGGCCATTTAGCTGACAAAGATACGTATTTACAAGCCGTATTTGAACGCGAAAATTCCGGTTCCACAGGACTTGGGGAAGGCATTGCCACACCACATGCGAAATCTAGTGGTGTAAAAGATGCCGGCCTTTCTGCTATGGTCGTACCTGGCGGTGTCGATTTTGATAGCCTGGACGGTAATCCTGCGCGATTGTTCTTCATGATTGCAGCCCCAGAAGGAGCTGCTAATACACATGTAGAAGTATTGAGCAAATTAGCAACGATGATCATTGACCCTGATTTCAAAGAAGCATTGATTGCAGCTGATTCTACAGAACGTTTCTTGGCATTAATCGATGCAAAAGAAAACGACAAATTCGACGTAACTGTACCTGGTTTTATTAAAACTGAAGATACCCTAACAGACGTGGCCAATGATATGTCTGCCAACGCCACAACAGTGGCCGCGACAGCTGCAACAGCTACAGCAGAAACTACTGGCGCTAACGAAGAAAAACCATCCGCCAGAAAAGTAAAAGGCCAATATGATGTTTTAGCCGTAACAGCATGTCCTACAGGCATTGCCCACACATATATGGCTGCTGAATCCCTCGAACGCAAAGCCAAAGAAATGGGCATTTCCCTCAAGGTAGAAAAAAATGGCGCTGCAGGTATCAAAGATGCGTTAACACCGGAAGAAATCTCCAATGCGAAATGCATCATCATCGCTGCAGACAAACAAGTAGCAATGGCACGCTTCAACGGTAAACAATTAATCCAGACGAAAGTAGCTAACGGCATCAACAAATCTGAAGAATTATTGACCCAAGCCATGTCTGGCGACAATCCTGTATACCAAGCAATAGCTGACGATACAGCACAAGTAGAAGACTCCGCAAACGACAGCATCGGCCGTCAAATCTATAAACATTTGATGAATGGCGTATCTCATATGCTTCCATTTGTTATCGGTGGAGGTATCCTCATCGCCCTCGCGTTCCTATTTGATACATTCGATCCTACCAATCCATCCGGCTTCGGCTCCGGTACTCCATTGGCGGCCTTCTTGATGAAAGTCGGCGGTACATCCTTCGGCTTTATGCTTCCCGTATTAGCTGGTTACATCGCCATGAGTATTGCTGACCGTCCTGGTCTTGCTGCTGGTTTCGTTGGTGGTATGCTTGCTAACCAAGGTGGTTCTGGTTTCCTTGGTGCCTTAATTGCTGGTTTCGTAGCTGGTTATCTTGTATTAGGTATCAAAAAATTAGTATCTGGTTTACCTGATTCTTTGGAAGGTACAAAACCTGTATTATTCTACCCAGTGCTTGGCGTATTGTTCATCGGTATCGCCATTACTTTCATCATCAATCCTCCAGTATCTGCCTTGAACAACTGGTTGATGGAAAGCCTTCAAACTATGGGCACATCTAGCCGTGTTCTCTTAGGTCTTATCTTCGGCGCTATGATGTCCGTAGATATGGGTGGTCCTGTCAATAAAGCCGCTTACGTTATCGGTACTGGTGCTCTTGCTACTGGTGAATACGGTATCATGGCATCCGTAATGGCAGGCGGCATGGTTCCTCCATTAGCCATCGCCCTTTGTACTACATTGTTCCCTAATCGTTTCAGCGAAGCAGAACGCAAATCCGGTCCTACAAACTACATCATGGGCCTATCCTTCATCACAGAAGGTGCCATCCCATTTGCAGCGGCTGATCCTATTCGCGTATTACCGTCTTGCATCATCGGTGCTGGTACAGCAGGTGCCTTATCCATGTTCTTTGAATGCACATTGCGTGCTCCACATGGTGGGATCTTCGTAGTACCAACAATTGGTAATCCATTAATGTACCTAGTATCCATTGCCATCGGTGCAGTGATTGGTTGTGCATTATTGGCCATTTTGAAAAATCCTGTGAAAGCTTAAAATAAGATACATAGCAAAATATGCCCCTCATTGAGACTCGGCTGGAGGAGACCTCCAAGCTCGCTACAATGAGGGGCATATTTTTGCTATTTTAATTTATCCTTTAATACTTTCGACGTGAAGCTAGTGATCAAAGTTCCGTTGGCACTTCGCCAGTATATCTACGAATGCTACATCTTCTTTTTAATGCTTCAAATAATTCCATGTTAGTCTTCTTATTTAATGAATAATCACAAGAGCTTGCACCCAATATTTCTAAATTATTACTGATCCTCTGTTACATTTCGATTATTTCGATACATTAATTATATTTTACACAACCAAATTCGTCATTTTAATTTTACACAATCTAAAAATTAAACTCCTATATACTATTGCTATTAAACAAGCTCTATTGGCAGAGCTATATTACGGAACTTTCACCATGATTTCATACTTTCAGTGTAAAGTATTATAAGAATTTTGATTTTTTACGAACTCAATATAGTTAGTCCCGATGTCGACTCAATTATATTTTTTGGGAGATCAACATGAAATTATCTAAAACCTATTCCATCACGGCCTTGGCTTGCGCCATAGTCATCACTGGTAGCGTACCTGTATGGGCAGCCTCTAACGCAACCAATGCATCTGCAGCAACACCAAACAACGCCATTATAAGTTCCAAAATTAATGATACCAATGCCACGATTATAACTGTCCCCACTGTAGGTCTGGCGTCCGGTACAATTTCACAAATGCCAGTATCAACACAACAGTCTCAAAATAGCACACAACCAGTCGGCACCACTCGTCAAATTACAGAACAGCCCCTAGAAGTGCCATTATCAGCCACAACGCAATCCAACTATAGTTTAACATTTGATGCTAATGCAACATACGAAACTCGCACCGCTACCGTAGATAACAAAACTGTATCTTACCGAGCGTACGAAAACATCCCTTACGTGGCCAATCCAGTGGACGTGAACTACCAATACATGAACATCTACATTCCAGAGGATTATTTCCAAAATAAAAAGGTCGGCAAATACGACGCGAAAACGGCGCCTATTTTCTTACCAAATTCCGTCGGTGGTTATATGCCTAGTACCGCTGCCATTCCTGGTAAAAGCCTCGAAGGAGGCACTGACGCATCCACATATGCCCTCTTTCGTGGCTATGTCGTAGCAGCCCCTGCCACGCGTGGTCGCACAAACAAAAATGAAACAACCGGTGAATACTACGGCAAGGCCCCTGCGGTCATCGTCGATCTCCAAGCGGCTGTGGCCTACCTTCATTCCAATGACAGCCGTATGCCTGGGGATGCGACGAAAATCATCTCCAATGGTACTAGCGCTGGCGGTTCCGTGTCCCTATTATTAGGCGCCACAGGCAACCACAGCGACTACCGTCCATACCTCAACGCTCTCGGTGCCGCTGATGCAAGCACAGACATCTTTGCCGTCGTGGCCTTCTGTCCAATCACCGACCTCGATGCCGCCGATATGGCCTACGAGTGGAATTATCACGATGTGACAACATACAAAAAATCTATGATGGGCCGTGGCATGGTCCCACAAGCTCAAACGGGCTCTGGTGAAAGCTCCGCAACCAAGGGGCAATTACCAACAGCTGACATGGGTAACACACCTACAGAACAGGCACCTATGGCAGTGGCGACAACAAGTACGCCTTCAATGGACGGAAACGGTCTATCTACTAATACATCTAGGAATAACTCTGCCAATATGATTACTCTTAGCGATAGCGATATTTCCTATTCCTATATGCTCAAAGCTCAATACACAGACTACATCAACGATCTAAAATTAAAGGATAGTAATGGCAAAACACTGACCCTCAATAGCGATGGCACAGGTTCTTTCATGGACTATGTAAAATCCTATATCATTGCAGCTGCCAACCGTGCCGCGTCCGAAGGCACAGACATTAGCTCTGCCGATTTTCTAATCAAGGATGCTAACGGCACAATTACAGACGTGGATTGGAAAGCCTACAATGCTCACGTGAGCCGCTCTAAAGCACCAGGTGCCTTCGATAGCCGTGCTAATGATGCTGGCGAAAATAACCTATTCGGTACTACGAAAAAGGACTCCGAGCACTTCACCGTGAATGGCGCCCTATTCGACACCACAGATATCTCCGCGACAGGGCCCAATGTGTCGAGCAACGCGAGGCACGAGGGCTCTAGAGCGAGAAAGTCCCCCAGAACCGTAAAACACGCTCAGCACAACCGCTTCTTGGGACCTCCATCGGATCAACACTAGCTGCTCACCTCCAAAGGTGCCCACGTAGAACGATATAGCCATGCCTCGGCCCCCTAATCACCGTACATCTCCACCCCAGTCCTCCACGCCCCACGTAGTTCATCCATCCTGACACCGATGGTAGATACTCTACATAGCCACTATCCCCTAAAGCGCACTAGTAAAGCAAAAACTCCCCAGATATACTTCGCAGCCGACATTACACCGTTAGGCGTTCCGGAGGCCAGAAGTATATCTGGGGAGTTTGTAATTTTATCTATTAAGCTTCAGGGAATAGTGCAGTGGAAAGATATCTTTCACCAGTATCAGGAAGGATAACTACGATATTTTTTCCTTCGTTCTCTGGACGTTTAGCCAGTTCAGCTGCCGCCCACAAAGCCGCACCAGAAGAAATACCAACGAGTACACCTTCTTGATGCCCGAAGTCTTGTGCTGTATGGAATGCATCCTCATTTTCCACAGTGATGATTTCATCATACAAGTTTGTATCTAATGTATCAGGAATGAAACCAGCGCCGATACCTTGGATTTTATGAGGACCTGGTTTGCCAGTAGACAACACGGAAGAGTCTTTAGGCTCTACAGCTACTACTTTTACACCAGGGTTTTGTTCTTTCAAGAAACGACCTGTACCAGTCAATGTACCACCAGTACCAACACCAGATACAAAGATATCTACAGTACCGTCTGTGTCTCTCCAGATTTCAGGACCCGTAGTTTCATAGTGAACTTTAGGGTTTGCTGGATTAACGAATTGACCTGCTTCGATAGCGCCTGCAGTAGCAGTTACGATTTCTTTTGCTTTCGCAATCGCGCCTTTCATACCAAGGGAACCATCAGTCAACACTAATTGTGCACCGTAGCCGATCATCAATTTGCGACGTTCTATGGACATTGTTTCAGGCATTACAATGATAACTTTGAAACCAAGGGCTGCGCCTACTGCGGATAAGCCAATACCCGTGTTACCAGAAGTAGCTTCTACGATGGTACCACCTGGTTGTAATTCGCCAGATTGGATAGCGTTTTGAATGATTGCTGCTGCGATACGGTCTTTTACAGAACCACCTGGGTTGAAGTATTCCAATTTAGCTAAAATATTAGCTTTTGCCTCATGTTTTGCACCAAAACGAGTAGCTGCCAATAAAGGTGTGTTACCAATTAATTCTACGAAAGATTTTTTTATATTAGACATAATAAGTTCTCCTTTTCTCTATAGTTTGAACTATTGTACATAAACGATGTATTAAATAGAGCCATCCCAGTTATCGTATTTAGAATCTAATTTTGCATAGGTCCCATCAATAATATCTTGCAATGTGACCCCTTCTAAATAGTCGTGGATGTAATTTTGCAGGCCTGCCCAGAAACCAACTGTTTTTTCACTAATTACCGTATCTGTGGAAACACCTTCATCCAATGTAGCGATGATAGCCATAGATTCCTCTGTAGCTAACAATACCTCCATAACTGTATATTCTTTTGGGGCTTTTGAAAGTTTATATCCACCATACTTACCGCGAATACTATCCACCAATTTAGCTGTGCTCAAACGAGCAACAATACCTTCTAAATATTTTTCAGAAATACCCTGACGTTCTGCTACGGATCGTAAGGATACTGGCTTGTCACTAGCTTGTTCTGCCAAATCTAGCAATACCATCAACGCATAGCGACCTTTAGTAGAAATCCTCATTTTATTTCCTTTCTATGAAAGACAATCATAGTAGAATCTGCACATATATAAAGCCCTTCGACTAAAACCTTTTATTTCAATAGGGATTGATTCCATTATAGAATATGAATCAAAAAAATGCAAGAGTTATCTCCTATCTTTTTAAAGTAATATAAAGTTTGGGCTTTAAACAACAGCAAAAGCCCTAGCTGTAAGGGCAGCTAGGGCTTTCTGTTGTAATAGTTTGTAGTTGTATTGAGGTTTTGTTTTATATACGAGCAATATGAGGGAGGTGCTCGCATATATGAGAGAGTTTGTCGTGCACACCCTTTTAGACCAAAGTGTGCACGGTAATTTGAATTGTTTTTTTAAGTTGAGTTTGAGTTAAGTTTGAGTTGATGTTCCTATACAGGCGCATTGAGGAGGTTAGCCTGTATAGTTATGGTTGGATTATAGTTTACCTACAAGATCCAAACCTGGTTTCAAAGTATCAGCACCTGGTTTCCAACGTGCAGGACATACTTGATCACCATGTTGGGCTACGAATTGAGCCGCTTGTACTTTACGAACTAATTCATCAGCGGAACGACCGATACCCATGTTGTGGATTTCTGCAGTTTGAACGATACCTTGAGGATCAACTACGAAAGTACCACGGTATGCACGAGCGGAGCTTTCATCAAATACACCAAAGAAATCAGCCAATTCATGTTTTTGGTCAGCGATCATTGGGTATTGGATTTTGCCAATGCTAGGAGATGCATCAGCCCAAGCTTTGTGAACGAACTCTGAATCAACGGATACGGAGTACACTTCAACACCAGCTGCTTGCAATGTTGCATAGTTATTTTGAACGTCTTCTAATTCAGTAGGGCACACGAATGTGAAATCTGCTGGATAGAATACGAATACAGACCATTTACCAAGAACATCTTGTTTTGTTACTGTTTCGATTTCAGGGTTGCGGAACGCTTGTACGGAAAAATCAGGAATTTCTTGTCCAATAATAGCCATTATAGGGCCTCCTTATCATTCATATAGCAACTAAAATTTAATTTTAAGACTGTGTTAGTAGAACCATATCTACCTTTGTCTATATAATAACAAATATCAATACATATTGCAAGAACTATTTTTATATTTTTCGATATATCATTTTTATACAATAAAAGGCCGGTGGACATATGTAATATATGACTCAGCTCGGCCTCTTATTGTAAATTTCTATTCAATTATATTGAAATCAAAGAACTTATAGCTTTAATGATTCTAATAATTCACTAGTAGTATACCCCGCTTTATTTAGCTCAGTTTTACTTTCGGCTTCTTTCAATTTAAGATACACTTCACTTTCAAAAGAAAGATCTTCATAGACCTCCATACTCATACCTCCACATGCACCAAGCAATACACTAATATTACTTATTCTATGTATTATAATGTATCGCAATTATGATTAAAGAACTACATCAATAAAATGATATCCTAAACAATGTTTCTACCAGTCTAGTTACTAGGATTCTAAATAGGTATATCGTTATATCTTCATCAATTAGTATTTTTATTTACGTTTCAACCCTGCATCGCCAGGTTTCCAATTCGCTGGGCATACATGATCACCATGTGCCTCAATTAATTGCGCGGCTTTCACCTTGCGAATTAACTCCTCTGTAGAACGACCAATAGGATTATTATTAATCTCAATGGCTTGGATAATGCCCTTTGGATCTACGATGAAAGTAGCTCGACTAGAGCGTCCAGTTTTGGCATTATATACGCCAAAGAATTCTGCCAATGCATGTGTTTGATCCGCTACCATTGGATATTGAATGCGACCTATGTCCTCAACTGCATCAGCCCAGGCCTTATGGGAATATTCAGAATCAACAGCCACCGCATACACTTCTACCCCAGCCTCTTGCAATTCAGCATATACAGCTTGTAACGCCATCTTTACAGTGACGCCGAAATTAAAATCAATCACAGACCTACAGGCGCACCTTCACTATTTAAATCGATTTGAGATGACTTGCGAACGTAATCACTAGCTCTAAAAAAATAGTATCAAAGGAAAAAACAAAAGAGACCAAAAACACCAATCATCGGAGCGAGCTTAGAGGTCCCCTCTAGCCCCACGAATCGCCAGATCACAAAAATTGTATTTAAAGCAAGATAGGACCTATACCTTGTCGAGCGAGCTTAGAGGTTCCCTCTAGCCGAGTCGAGATAAGGTATAGGTCCTATCGGTTTATAAAACTATTTTTTTAGTTCCAAGATTGCGTCCACAAAGGATTTAAATAGTGGATGCGCCTTTGTAGGTCTGGATTTTAATTCCGGATGGAACTGTACCCCTACAAAGAACGGATGATCTTTTACTTCTACACATTCCACCAAACGATTATCAGGAGATGTACCAGAAATAACGAGACCTTTATCTGTCAAAATTTGACGGAATTCATTGTTGAATTCATAACGATGACGATGACGTTCGTAAATCAAATCTTCACCATAAGCTTCGCGTACTTTAGAGCCTTCAGTAGTTTTACATGGGTAGATGCCAAGACGCATTGTACCGCCTTTTTTATCTACATCTACTTGGTCAGGCATCAAGTCGATGACTTTGTATTGTGCTTCTTCATCAAATTCACTAGATGTAGCACCTTCAAGGCCACATACGTTACGAGCAAATTCCATTACTGCAGATTGCATACCGAGGCACAAACCAAGGTATGGGATGTTGTTTTCACGAGCGTATTGGATAGTGCGAATTTTTCCTTCTACACCACGGGAGCCAAATCCACCTGGTACAACGATACCATCAAGATCTTTGTACAATTCAGCAGGATCATTGGCATAATCATCTAATTCTTCAGAATCAATCCATTTGATGTTTACTTTTGTATCAGTAGCA
This sequence comes from Negativicutes bacterium, assembly GCA_009929605.1. GTDB lineage: Bacteria > Bacillota > Negativicutes > Veillonellales > Veillonellaceae > Veillonella > Veillonella absiana. The sequence continues at coordinate 13,252 of SAAC01000008.1, read as the reverse complement.
ATACCTGCATGGCTCAATGCTTCTGCTACAGAAAGGTATGCATCATGCAAGGCTACGTATTTACCAACTAAACCAACGTTAATTTCACGTACTGGGTTCAAAATTTTATGAACCATGCCTTTCCAATCTTCCATATCGCATGGACGATCTTCAAGACCTAGTTTTTTCACAACGATGCTGTCTAAGCCTTCTTCTTGCATCATCAATGGTACTTCATAAATGCTGTTACAAGTACGGTTTTCGATGATAGCATCAGCATCAACGTCGCAGAACAATGCTAATTTTTCTTTCATATCTTGAGAGATATGTTTTTCGGAACGGCATACCAAGATATCTGGTTGAATACCGATACCGCGCAATTCTTTTACGCTATGTTGTGTTGGTTTTGTTTTCAATTCACCAGCAGCACTGATGTAAGGAAGCAATGTAACGTGGATGTACAATACATCGTTACGGCCTACATCTTTACGCACTTGGCGGATAGCTTCCATGAAAGGCATACTTTCAATATCCCCGATAGTACCACCGATTTCAGTGATTACCACATCAGCATTATCCTCTTTGCCTACACGGTATACATTTTGTTTGATTTCATTCGTTACGTGCGGGATAACTTGTACTGTGCTACCAAGATAATCACCTTTACGTTCTTTATTAATAACAGACCAATATACTTTACCAGCAGTGATATTGGAACGTTTACTCAAGTTAATATCGATAAAACGTTCATAGTGACCTAAATCAAGATCAGTTTCAGCACCGTCATCAGTTACGAATACTTCCCCATGTTGGTAAGGACTCATAGTGCCTGGGTCGATATTGATGTATGGGTCAAATTTTTGAATCGTTACATTGAAACCACGGTTTTTCAACAAACGGCCCAAGGAAGCTGCTGTGATACCTTTACCAAGAGAAGATACAACACCACCTGTTACGAAAATATACTTAGTTGCCATGATGCCTCCCAATTACATTTTTTCCGGAGCGGAAATACCTAATATACCTAAACCTTGACGAAGTACAAGGGCAATAGCTGTGATCAAGCCCAAACGAGCTTGTTGCAATTCACTATCCACACCAATAATACGACCTTGGCGATAGAATGAATGGAACATACTAGCCAAATCGTACAAGTAACGAGCAATGCGATGTGGTGCACGGTGCTCTGCAGATTGTGTGATTTCTTCTGGATACTCAGCCAATTTTTTGATTAACTCAAGCTCTAGTTCGCTCGTTAACGGACTGAAATCAACTGCATCCCATTCACCAAATTTGATGCCTGCGTCACGTACTTGATTATAAATACTATGAATACGCGCATGCGCATATTGAATATAATACACTGGATTGTCATTGCTACGAGATTTAGCAAGGTTAATATCAAAATCGAGCTGGCTATCTAAGGAGCGCATCAAGAAGAAGTAACGAGATGCATCTACACCTACCTCTTCAATCAATTCGTCCAATGTTACTGTATCGCCAGTACGTTTAGATAATTTCACCATTTCGCCATCGCGGAACAATGCCACCATTTGTAATAACAAGATTTCCAATTTATCTGGATCAAAGTCAAAGGCCTGCATCGCAGCTTTCACACGGCATACGTAACCATGATGGTCAGCACCCCAGATATTAATCATTTGTTTAAAGCCTCGTTCGTATTTATTGCGATGGTACGCAATATCCGCTGCTAGATATGTAGGAACACCATTATCACGAATAACAACGCGGTCCTTGTCATCGCCGTACTTAGTAGAATTCAACCATAACGCGCCATCCTTTTCATAGATAGCACCGAGATTTTTAAGTTCATCTACAGCGTATTTAATTTCATCTGTATCATGCAAGGAACGTTCGCTGAACCATTGGTTAAATGTCACTTGGAAATTGCGCAATGTTTCCTCTAAACGTTTCAATTTTTCTTGCAATGCTGTTTCCTTGAACATCGCCACGCGATCGTCAACGGACATAGCGTTCAATGTTTCAAGACCTTTTTCATCGATAATCGCTTGGGCTGTTTCCGTAATGTCATCACCGCGGTACCCATTAGCTGGGAACACGATATCATTAGGGCCAACTTCGCCTTCGATGTTGCCTTCTTTATCGGGGAATACAAGGTGTTTACCTTGAATTTCTTGGAATCGCGCCTCTACGGACATCGCCATATTGTCAATTTGGTTACCCGCATCATTGATGTAATATTCAGCTTGTACGTTGAAACCTGCGGCACGAAGCAAGTTTACCAATGCACTACCATAGGCCGCGCCACGACCATGGCCTACATGTAATGGACCAGTTGGATTTGCACTCACATATTCCACTTGCACTGTGTCTTGACTACGAGTTGGTTGTACACCATAATTGTCGCCAGCCGCTAGGATGGCTTTCAACGTATCGTATACCATGTCAGATTTCAAAAAGAAATTGATGAAGCCTGCACCAGCTACCTCAGCACGGTCAATCCAATCAAAGTCCATGTTTGCTACAAGAGCATCAGCAATAGCACGAGGATTTTGACGCGCCACGCGAGCGGATTGCATAGCAATGTTACTAGAGAAATCGCCGAATTCCTTTTGAGGAGGCACTTCAAGTACGATTTCTGGGTATTCCCCTGCTGGCAATGCCCCACTGGCAATCGTTTTTTCTAAGGCCGTCTCAATTCCTTGTTTCAGGATTTCTTTCATGTCCATGCTCTTTATCCTCCCGTACATGAATATCTAATTGATTATAAAATTGCCATTCCCCTTGAATAGAAATGTCATATCCTAAATGAACAAACCCAACGAGGCCATCCTCAGCAGATGTACCCTTCTCTGGGAAATTCATGGTTAATTCGTGTGTTTTTACCGCCATATGCATATCACCATACGGTGTTTCATAAATGGCTTCGCGTTCTTGACCACGGATATATTGATGGCGCATATTCACCGCCCCAGTCCGCATCAACACGATGGAATCAGGGTAGATCTTAATTGTCGTTTTTACACCATCCAAACCCGTCACGCTGGATTCCTCATAACGCACATATTGCACGCCATTTTTTTCATAAAAACTGCCTGGTGAAATCAATTCCACCACGGTATCTTCGCCATTCATATCACGCTGCACGCTCTTCACGGACACTAATACGCGTTTCATGATTCACTCCTTTGCAGTCATAACATTATCAGTTCATTATACCACAGAAACAATTCGATTTATATATTATTTACAATGACTTGTATTCACATTTTCGAGGCCCCATTGTTCACAATGAATTCGCCTCGTCAATCTTGTCACCGTCATCGAGATTTGCACTTAATGCTAATTTCTTCTCCCGTGAAAGCTGCTTCACAGCATATTCTCGAGACTGTGCCTCCTGCTTGATGTCAAATGCATCAAACCAAACGAGCTTCACAGGCCTACGGGATTTTGTGTACTTTGCACCGCCCTTAATTTTGCCATTATGAGCGCGCATCCGTCTTCGTAAATCCGTTGTCCAACCAGTGTACAAGGTGTCGTCTGCACAACGGACCATATACGTAAAATATCGTTTCTCTTCTACAATATTTTTTGTAGTTTTATTTTGACGTTTTTTTGACGATTTAGGTGACTCACTTTGTGTTGCTCGATTCATTGGCTCTATTTTAGACGCTGTCATTTTCTTGGCAGCACTTTTTCGAGCAACACTTTGAGATTTATTTTTTCGTGTTGTTTTGGCTTGCGTCATCGGTAATAGGCTCCAATGTAATGCCTTTAATTACTACAGGTTCCACTGGTTTATCTTGTTGGTTTGTTTTCACCTTGCCAATTTTTTCAACCACATCCATGCCTTGTACAACGGCACCAAAGATCGTATGTTTATTATCTAACCAATCTGTTGGACCCAATGTAATGAAGAACTGGGAACCTCCAGTATTGGGACCACGGTTTGCCATAGCTAACACGCCCATTTTGTTGAAATGCAAATCTTTCACAAATTCGTCTGGAATCGCATAACCAGGACCACCTGTGCCATTGCCATTAGGATCCCCACCTTGGATCATGAACCCTTCAATAACGCGGTGGAACACTAAATTATCATAATAACCTTTTTTCACAAGGTACTCGAAATTTTTAACTGTAATTGGTGTTTTGGAACCATAGAGGCGCACTTTGAAAGTCCCGTAGTTCGTGTTAAACACTGCATATTCATCCGCGATTGGTTCACTCGTAAAGTTTGGCATTTTGTTAGCAGATTCAGCATTCACTGTTTTCGCATCCACGGCTGCTTGTTGACTGCCACACGCAGTCGCCGTAATTAATGCAAGACCAAGAGCTACACATGAGAAAATACGTTTAATTTTTTTCATTATAGGTTCTCCCATTTCGATTTATATATCTAGAAACAATTTTTCAATCATTCGTTTTCATTTTGTTTTTTACAATAAAGATAAGCCGCTCAAAACCATGAGCGGCTTACTTAATTATTATAGCATATATTTTTGTGTTTGCGGCAGAAATCACGCTAAAATTTCATCGTAATTTCCCATACTTTTTCATTGCAATATCCTATATGATTTCGTTGCTGATTTCCACCAAATTACCATCTGGATCACGTATGTAAACAGACATCAACGGATGTTGTGCACCAGTTCGTTTTACTGGACCTTCTTCGATAGGCACTTGATGCTTATTTAATTCCTCCACCACGATTTCTAATGGCGTATCTGTGAGAAAACACAAATCTGCCGAACCAGGTGTAGAATGATTAGCCTTTGGTTCAAATTCGCGGCCCACCTCATGCAAATTAATTTTGGAATCACCATAGGCCAAGGCCTTGCGATTTGGGCCAAAGGTAATAATTTCCATTCCAAGCACATCATGATAAAACCATAATGTTTTTTCAAGGTTTCGGACCGTTAGTACAAAATGGTCTAAAGATTTTATATTCATACTACTTAACCCATCCAAAATGCCGGCACGCATGCAAAATGCCATCTTTATTACAATCCGTAGTGACATAGTCAGCCTTCGCCTTCAGCTCAGGGCGAGCATTGCCCATGGCAATATTGAGCCAATTAGGGCTGAACATGGATAGATCATTGTAGCCATCGCCGAATACAACGGCTTGGTGTTGTTCCATGCCAAAGTATTCTAGCATTTGTCGAACACCGAGTGCCTTTTCCATTGGTTCATAGAGTACACAACCTTCGCCATAGCGAATGAGTTTGTGAGTCATGCATTCGATGTCTTTTTTCTCTTCTTCACCATCTTGGAAAAACACATATATTTTATAAAACTCCTCTACAGTGTGGAAATCAAAGTCTGGATCCACAATCGTTTTGAATACATCCCAGTCTGGATGCCACTCTAAAATTTGTTTATATGGCGTGATGCGCCCCAGCTTGTTGCGGTCCGTCACAGCCCACGGGATATTGTAGCTTTCAAGATATTCTAAATAATTAATGCACTGTTCACGATTCATCCCAATCATGGAAATCAATTCACCGTCTACAGTAATACTATGACCACCATCAGCTACGACATTCGTAATATTTGCCATTTCCGCAAACCGCAATGCATCCACTTGAATACGACCAGTGGCAAGGGCTACCTTATGACCTTGTCGTTTTAATTCTTCAATACAATATTGTGCAGAATCAGGGATGATTCCTTCTGGCCACATGGCCAAGGTATTATCGATATCGAAAAAGAAAAATTTCTGTTCCACCATAACTCCTATTCTTCACGACCTGGCATGAGTTTGAAACGTTCTTGTTGTTCTACATCAGGATATTTTTCACGGTCCACATCACTGGCAAACATATCAAGAGGTCTAATGAAAGTTCTCCGTTCACCATACAATTGTTGGTACACCACGAATTGTTCGCCTGTTTCCGAATGCGTTGCAATATCCATTACATAATAATACATACCCTTAAAATGGCGGTATAGTCCACCTTTTACAATCGTTTGCGCCATAGGACACCTCATTACATGGATTCTAATTTCAACATGGCTTGTTCCATCATGTCACGGGTGATTTCATAAGGACTAACGACCACATCATTAACAGATAATGCTTTATCAATAATATTTGGAATATAATCCTTTGTTAAATGTAAATGCTCTAATTTGCGAGGCCAACCAATTTCTTTATACACTGGGTACCAACGATTGAATTCGTCCATTTGTTGATCCACTAGTAAAAGCACCAATACACCGTAAGATACGAGTTCCCCATGCAAATGTTTATGTTCCGTTTCAGGATTTGTAGCACAACCATAACAGGTAGCGTGAGCTACATTACTATTATAGTCCTCTCGCAAAGAGCCGGATACAATAGCTGTAGTGAACACAACGGACATAACCATCTCATCAAACGCAAGGGATCGTTTTTTTGCTTTATTATCAGCAATGGCCTGTACAGCATATTTCAAAATTGGTTCTGCACACATAGGTGCTACCATGAGACCCAATTGGGAATTGTAGGTTTTCTCACGATTACGAGAAGAAAACTCTGTTTCATAGCGCTTTGCAATGGTATCGCCCATGCCAGCCCATAAATATCGTTCTGGGGCTTCCACCAAAATTTGAGCATTAATAAAATTATGCAATGGTGGATGTTTCACAAATGCCATTCCAAAGAATACATGATCTGGTGTATACACAGCTGCCGCTTCAGAACTAGCCGCACAAGTAGCAGCAATGGTAGGAAATGTAAAAAATGGTTTATCCTCTAATTCGATGGCTACAACTTTTACCAAGTCCATCACCTTACCGCCGCCAACAGCAAACATGAAATCAGCTTGTTTTACTTCATCCATACTAGCAATTTCACGAGCTCGTTCATACGAACACTCCCCACCGCCAGGAATTTCTGCAAGGATTTCAATGCCCTCCTTGTCTAACACAGGGCGTAAAATAGGCATAGCTACAGACAAAGCTGTAACACCACCAATGATAGCCACTTTATTACCATAAGGGGCCGTAAATTCTGGCACCTTGTCATATACCTCATGACCGCCAAAACTATAGGACGGCAACCGATGTGTTTCTCTCATATATATTCTCCTAAAACAAGAAATTTACTTCTAAAAGCTATTTTATAAAAAAACTCCCCAACTAGTGGGGAGTTTTATAATTAACGTATTATGACCACTATATATTAACTATATCACTTGGTCTAATTATATGGCAATTAAGGAAAGTATAAAAGTACTTAATTAACCGTCGAAATTAATAAATCCTTTGAGTCTATTGGATAAAGCTCAAAATTATTTAGCTTTCACTATAGATTTATGAATCATACCAATGATAAAACCTACAATAGCAAAGCCAATCCAACCCATACCTACCATATGGAATGGTACATAATCTCTAAATACAGATTCTAAGAATCCTGGTGCAAGACTCGCTGCCTCAAGACCACTCATCAAGGCAGAAATCATAGTAAGGCCTATAGTCCATGCATAAACACAACGACGGCCATCAAATAGACTATTCATCAAAGCTAATCCAATAATAACAATAGTCAATGGGTATAACAACATCAATACTGGAATCGCTGCACTAATGATAGTTTTCAATCCGTACATACTAAAGAATAGTGATGCTAATGAGAAGATAACAACATATGTTTTATAGCCAATACCAGAATAAATAGTACCAAAGTATGCAGAACAAGAGGTAATCAAACCAATACTTGTTGTTAAACATGCTAAGAGTACAATAATACCCAAGATAATGCCACCGAAATCACCAAACAAAAATTGTGCGCTGTGACTTAATACAGGGGCCCCAGTATCAAATAAACCAAATTGTTCAACGCTAGTAGCGCCAATCATGGCAATAAAAATATATACAACACCTAATAAAGCTACTGCAACTGTACCAGTTTTAGTTACAGCTGATGTAATTTGTTTCTTTGTATGAGCGCCTGCTAATTTAACAAAGTCAATAACAAGTACGGCGAAACAAATAGATGCGAGAGCATCCATTGTATTATAACCATCAAGAAAACCTTGCAAAACAGCTGAACCAGTTGTTACATAATTACCTTGTGCTACAGAATAACCACCAATTGGTGTGATAAATGATTTAATAATCAACAATACAATAACTGTTAATAATGCTGGTGTTAATACTTTACCAATACGATTAACAAGTTTATGCGGATTAATAGACAACCACAAGCTAATAGCAAAGAATGCCACTAAAAATACGGTTTCTTCCACAGAACCAGTATTCTTGAAGAACGGTTTTACTGCGATTTCATAGGATACGGTCCCAGTTCTAGGAATGGCAAAGAATGGTCCAATAGATAAATATAATAATACCGTATATAAACGACCATACAATGGTGATACGCGACCAGCTAATTCTTCAGCATTTTTACAACCAGAATAGCCCATAGCAATAACGCCTAACAATGGCAAGCCTACGCCTGTTAAGATAAAGCCTAAAATAGCCCATCCAACGTTGTCCCCAGCCTGCTGGCCTAAAGAAGCTGGAAAAATTAAATTTCCCGCTCCAAAAAATAGTGCGAAGAGCATCATGCCGATTGCGGCATATGCACTTGTTGAAAGATTTTTCATCGTGTCCATGAGTTTCTCCCTTTCTTCATTTATAGATGCGCCCAGCATCATATACAATTATCAGACTTCTACTCAAAGGAATAGAAGGAAACTCACTTTTTTCTCATAATAGAATCGACGTCCCCAATTAATCATCGATTTCTAGCCAACTACTTTGTGTTATAAAATACGTACTACATCTAACCTAATATGTATTGATTGCTTCCTTTTATGTATTCAATCGCTTACGCACGTTCACTTTCACATCGTAGAATGTGCTGCCATCACCTTTATCGGTAAGTCGGTCAGCGGTTACTATATTTATATTACCATGTTTATCACTAGATTGTCTCTGCCACCATACACCTAATGTAACTACAGTGCCAGGTTGAATATGTCTATTTATACTTACAGGAATCTGCAAAGACCCTCGTTCATTGTAAATCTCTACCCAGTCACCATCTTGAATATCGAGTCGCTCCGCATCCCCATCATTCATACGCAAGTCCATTTGATTGCCTTCATCCAGTAATTCGCAGAAACTAGAGTCCAAAATTCGGATGTCATTTCCATTGATGAGCCAAAATTCTGCATCATCACCGTATGGCGCAAAATAATCAGGCAATGCCGGTGTTTCATTAGGATTCAAAATTTCAATTTTACCAGATGCCGTTTTAAACTGCATTTTATAATTGTCTGGCAATACAGCTTCCACAGGTTCACCAGCAAGGATTTTCTTCTTCTGATCCTCACTAATTGTATCTGCATCAGAAACGATGATTTCCACTAGTTCTCTATCTGAAAGTTTAAACACATCATCATCTAGCCCCATGCGACGAGCCAATTCAGAGATGACTTGCCAATTAGATCTTGATTCACCTACAGGCGAAATGGCTTGGTAACCTGTCCCTAGCGAATAATGTCCATAAGAATTATATACATCATCGTGTTCTACTGATGATGTGGCAGGTAAAATAATATCTGCATAATCACACGTATCCGTATAAAAACGTTCATGCACAACTGTGAATAGATCTTCTCGCATTAAACCTTTACGTAATACATTTTGATCTGGTAAGGTATTCGCTGGATTTGATGAAAAAATATATAAGCATTTAATAGGCTTGTCCGTATTATAGGCTAACTCAGGTCCTAGCTTAACCATCGGAATCTTACGTTTCTTTTCTGTAGGTATCTGCCATTGTTGCATGACACGTTCACCAAGGAAACTAGATCCTGCAGAACTAGTAAGAACACCGCCACCTTGTTTTTCATAAGCACCCACGACAGCTGCCAAACAAACCACAAGACGGATTGTCATCGCTCCATTACCATAACGAGATGGGCCACTACCTATCCGAATAAATGGAGCCCGCGCCTTGGCAAAAGCATGAGTCAATTCATGCAACCGTTTGGGACTGACACCCGTAATAGATTCCACATACTCAGGTGTATATTTCGGCAACACTTGAGCGACCAGGTCATCATATCCTTGCACATATTGATTAATAAATAGTCTGTTATCTAAACCTTCACGCGCCATAATATGCATCATGCCAAGCGCTAATGCACCATCACTGCCGGGTTTCACCAATACATGTTCCGACGCTGATTTGAATGTATAGGTCTCATGAGTATCAATAGCCCAAATAGTAGCTCCATTCTTTTTTGCCGCTTGTACATCATGCAGGAAATGAATGTCCGTAGCTGCTGCATTAATCCCCCACAAAACAATAAGGTCACTATGCTGAGCCTCTTGTGGCTTTATAGCTAATGTAGCGCCCATAACAGATTTCCAACCTTCTTTTTTGGCTGGTGCACAAATGCCACGGTCTTGATCAGTTGAACCGATACGACGAAAGAAAAAGTCTGCTGCCGCCTTTTGTACGAGCCCCATCGTTCCCGCATAGGAGTAACGCATGATACTTTCACTACCGAATTGATCAATAGATCTTTTAAATTGTTCTACTATTGTATCAAAAGCTTCATCCCAGGAAATAGGTTCGAACTCCGATGGGCCTACGCCTTTTTTCCCAATACGCTTCATAGGCGTCGTCAAACGTTCTGAGGAGTGGATGGTTCTTTCGTAATGAACCATTTTAGGACATAATGTCCCCCTTGTGAAAGTATGATTAGGATTGCCTTTTACGCCCACTACCTTATCATCCTCAACTTGTAGTAACAAGCCACAAGCATCGGGGCAATCGTAGGGACATACAGAAGTAACTTCTTTCATAAGATACCTACCTTTATATAAACTAGATATGTTACTACGCCATTAACAACTATAATATGTTTCATATTATACAACAATAACACTCTGTCTGTAACTATAAAATCAAATTCCATAATAATTTCTCCGTTTATAAGGCTTCATTACATCTTATATACCGATATACCGATATAAGTGTTAATTATATTCATCATATAAAATTATGAGGTCCCCAAGTATAACTTATAGTAATACACTGTATATAAATTTCATAAAACTTCAAAAATACCGCATGTTTCTAGGCTACTTACCATTACATAATAGATAATCAACCTCCTTTAATATCTTCTTTAATATCGATACATATAAATACAGTAATTATACATTATTTTTTATCTGTGTTATTAATTTTATCGATGTCATTATCTAATAATCCCAATATATATCTACATTTCTAGGTACATCTATTTATGGTATATGTCATGACTTTTTTAAATGCTTTTCATAAAAATACGAAAAATATTCCATTTTTTCACCCAACCTATAACCAAAACGCATAACCAACAATCTTTAGTAATAATCACGTTTTTTATAAAACACGTACTCTTCATCATGGATATTTGTCCAGCATCTATGCATATTAAGTAATGTGAATAGCCCCCGAATCTATTCACCACCGTATATTTCTGTGCTATACTGACAGTGTCATTTGAGAGAATATACAACGCTACAAACTAACTATGAGACGGTATGAAAGATGCTATGAGGATTAGTCTTTCAAAAGGTTAGTTATCTAGGTTGCCTATATTCCGGTACATTTTTAACTGAGAAAGAGGTTTTAACAATGGCGGACAACAAAAACACAGTGCTTTTCCCTTATGAAACTCTTAAAAAACTTTGCATGGATGCATTCCAAAAATTCGGTTTCGACGAAAAAGAAGCTGACATCATCCAAGACGTGCTTTTGACTTCTGACTTGTTCGGTATTCAAAGTCATGGTATGCAACGTATGGTTCGTTACCACAAAGGTATCACTAATGGCTTGATCGACATCAAAGCTAAAGGCGAAGTTGTTTTCGAAACTCCAGTATCTGCAGTTATCGATGGTAAAGACGGCATGGGCCAAGTTTTAGGTCACAAAGCTATGGAAATGGCTATCGAAAAGGCTAAAACTTCCGGTGTTGGTATCGTATCCGTTCGTAACTCCAACCACTATGGTATCGCTGGTTACTACGCAAAAATGGCTAGTGACCAAGGCTTAATCGGTTTCTCTTGTACAAACTCCGAAGCAATCATGGTTCCTACATATGCTCGTAAAGCTATGCTTGGTTCCAACCCATTAGCTTGGACAGTACCTGCTGATCCAGTTGATTTCTTCTTCGATTGCTCCACTACAGTAGTAACTCGTGGTAAATTGGAAATGTACAACAAAATGGGCAAAGCTACTCCAGACGGCTGGGCAGTTAACAAAGACGGTGTTCCTTCCACAGATGCTGCTGAAGTATTGGGTAACATCTCCCGTCACGAAGGCGGCGGTATCCTTCCATTAGGTGGTGCAACAGAAGTTCTTGGCGGCCATAAAGGTTATGGTAACGGCATGATTGCTGAATTGTTCTCCTCCATCTTGTCTCAAGGTGCTACAGCTAACAAATGTATGGTTGGCGGTCGTTCCAACATCTGCCACGGTTTCATGGCAATCAACCCTGCATTCTTCGGTGATGCTGCAGAAATCAAAAAACACTTCTCCACATTCTTACAAGAATTAAGAGAAGCTCCTAAAGCAGCTGGTCAAGACCGTATCTACACTCATGGCGAAAAAGAACATGAATCCGTAGCAAAAGTTAAAGCTGAAGGTATCCCTGTACTTAACGGTACAATGGTAGAAGTACTTGATCTTTGCAACGAATTAGGCTTAGACTTCGCTTCTTACTTTGGTGACTACAAACCAGAAGCTCCTCAAACAATGTTCAAAGGCAACTACTAATCCTTTGATTTTCATATCAAACGAAGTATGCCCTAACTAGGACAAAGTATAGTAATAGAATGGGACATAAACCACGTTTATGTCCCATTTATTTATTACTTGATTTACATCCATGTCTGTTAGTTCTTATATTATAATCTATAATTGTTAACATCTAACTCATGAGATGTATATTTTTTTGATGCTTATATCATTTTTTCTTCTATGTTCTCAAATTTATGTCATGCTGTAAGGTAGACTCTTACAATATGTCCTGCAATTATTATATCTTTATGTATTACCTTATATTACATCCACTTGTAATATAATCTTGAAACTAGAATGTAAAATTTGCAGCTATCAAGTGTCCTATAGGCATTTAGGATAAAGTTACCTATTCTTGTTTTACCGTGAAAGGATGATTTCACATATGACTACTTTATTAGCCTTATTACCAATTCTATGGCTCATTGTAGCCCTAGCAATCCTAAAAGTTCCAGCTTGGAAAGCCTGCGGTATCGCAGCTATTGGTTCTTTCAT
>SAAC01000158.1 GCA_009929605.1 Negativicutes bacterium | reverse complement strand
TATATAATGCGCATTCTCGAAAACAAATAAACGACAATCTCTTTCGCGCTCACCCACAATAACATAAGGGAAAGCATAAGCATTGTTTTCATGTTCCAAAGCAACCATATGGTAACCATAAGGAAGTAACAAGCGTATATTTGGATCCGTTAGAACAAGCAATTCTGCTACATTATGCATGTCAGCTAGTTGGTCAGGATTCATAATACGCATTTTCTTAGAATGACGAAGAATGTAATTTAAGTCCTCATCAAAACCTAGACTCCAGGGAGTTACCCTAGAGTCATTGTTTGTGCTGTTATATGGTTCTGGTGAGATAAAATCCGATAATTTATTACCGAATTTACGGAAGAACATCATCATACAATATCACCATCCTTGATCTCCCCGTGAAGACGAGTTTGATTTCCGAGGAAGAACTCATATTCATCGTTTAGACAAGTCGATTCGTTGTATTGAGTTTCTGTGATACCGAATAATCCGAAGGTTCCATCGTAATTAGGTTTGTTTCTACGATTATGTTCGAAATAAGATACAATAATATCGTTAATAACGACGTCTCGGTCATCGTAATCAACACCCATATATTCGAGCATGTTAGAGATATACTCTTGAGTAGAGACATCGTCTACATTAAAGTGTAGTAATTCTGCGTAGTAAATAATAACTTCCGCAATAGAACCCCAAGTTGTATGAGGTGATACCCCAAGATGTTGATAACGGTTATTACGAATATTCTCAAGAACTTGGTGATTATTATCATCATACACATTAGGTGTATATTCGTATGTTGATAATACGATCAATTTCTCACGATCATATCCAGAATGAACTCCAGCTCTATCCATTAATAGAGCAATATAATAATCTAAAGCTTCCAATGTATCCCTTTCATAAATACGTTTTTCGAATTCCATATCTACATTTCGTAGACTACGGATCTGACTGGCCATATCTTCGACACTGTCAATAACATCTGAAACACCACGTTTTTCACGATGATTTAACAAGATATTCTCGGCTCTCTTACGTATTACTGTGTGTACTTCTCCGTTCATATATTCGTTTTCAATAAGTTCTTCTGTAAGCATATCATAGTCTGCTCCATAAACCATTTCTTCACGAGTTAGTTTACGTTCGAGAATTCCAAGATGGTTCGTATACCAACCATCTTCAGCAAGTTCGGTATCTTCATCATCAATTCCAGCGTTTAATTTATTTTCACGAGCCTCTGTTAGTTCGTCCATACGCTTAGCTTCAGCATAGGCTTTAACATCATTAATATCAAGAGCCTGAGCTTCTAATTCTTGCTGCTCTTGATAATATTTGTATGCCTTGTAGGCAGCGAATGCGGCAGTTGCCGCACCCACAGTCCACAGGACAATCTTAGTTTGTTTTCTCATATTTAATCCTTTCAATAATCATCAACCGTTACACCTTCCAAATTTAAGGTATGCTCGATATAAAGGGTATAGTATTTGCCTTCAGTCTTGTAATGACGTGGTCCTACAATATATACCCAATTGCCAATCATAACGTACCTTTGTCCGTTGTACGGATATAGTTCAGAATCAATTTGCAAAACATAGTTTGCTTGTTCTACTTTTTTACCTTCGGTTTTGATAATTAGCAGCAACTCTTCTGTAAAATTAGGCCAAAATAAGGAACGCAACTTTTGTACGTTACTTATATAATATTTATCATCAACATCCATTATTATGCACCTTTCAATAGTGTTTTAAATGATGTAGTAGAATATAAGTTACGAGGAGTAGTCCAGCGAACATACAATTGTGGTTCGTCCATTTGTAACTGCTCGTTCCATACAACATGCTCATCAAATTCAAGGAAGAATCCGTCATTATCAGTCCATCCGAATGGAAGAGAATTAGATACATTATCAAATCCAAGAAGATCTTGTAATTCGTTAAAC
>SAAC01000157.1 GCA_009929605.1 Negativicutes bacterium | reverse complement strand
TTGACCAACTTTAGGTGTCTTGTACACACCGATAACGGCAAGGTTCCAATTGGTACCTGTTTTTGTAAAAGGTTTGTCAGAAGTTCCCGTGAATAAATTTAAATTCGGATAAACAGTCGTAAACCTGTCCGTTCCATCGGCACTATAAGCATAAGCGGTATGCGTTATTGTCCCATCATAAATATTAGTCAGTGTCAGCTGATTTGATGCTATCAATTGTGTCATCTACGACCTCCTCTAGCCCCACGATGTACGTCATGTAACCATACGTATCCCAAATCTTTTCAATTGCTTTCGACTTGCTTTCCGCTTCGATAAGCACTACTTCCAACTGTCCACCTAATTCAATTTCCGCACGAATCATAATCTACCTCCTTATTCAAACACTTCACAAAAATACGTTGACTTATCCGCAATCTCACTTGCTGACACGGATAATGTTTTTCCTGTTTTGTATTGGTTCCCAGTACCGCCAAAGTTAGCATCTAACACGCCGTTCTTGTCACGTTTAGACCATTTATATGTATAGTCAGTGCCAGCTGTGTCTAGCTCTTCGCCTTTGCGGTATAGGCGTGCTTTTAGTGACGTGCTACCAGTTGAGTTCTTAAATGTGCTACCCGCCGTAGACTCAATTACAACAACAATCGGGTCTGAAAAGTCTAAAATCGTTGCTACGCCAATCGCTTTTTGACCGTTTGTCCCTCCGACTTTATCAATGCACACGACTTTGTAGGTCTGCGAATTGACAACCGCACTTGCAAGGACTGTCAATACACCTTGAGCTGTTGTGTTTGTTGTCGGTTCCACGTTTGGTGTCTGACCAGTTGTTGTTGAGTTACACAAGCGCCATCCAATACCGCCATCCGCATCATAGCCTGTTGAACCAGTAGATGAGACCGAGCTGTCCGCATAAAAGAATTTAATCTGCTTGCTACCGCTTGATAGCGTATTGCCTTTGTATAAATCAGCATTGATGGTTAAGTTTTCTGGCTGATTGTTGTAAAAAGTATTTCCTTTACCTGTGTATACATTTAAGACCAACGATTGCTTGCCCAGCTGGATTGCTAGTAAGTCAATACTTGCCCTAAAATCAACCTGTAGACCAGTAATAGGGTCTGTCCACGTTCCAACTGCCTCATACCGTTTAGCACTTGTATCTGACGGTACGTTTACTTTTGTAGTTAGTGTTCCATTTTTGGCACCCGACAAATACTGACTATCAGTAGTTGTTAAACTTGTGATTTGTGTCTTAGTAGTGCCGTTATACTCGTACCAGCTAACATTGCTAGATTGAGCAAGGATAGACGTTGCCTGACCAGCCTTAGTGAGGTTGAGCGTTAATACTTGTGGTGAGCTTGCATATGATGGATTGTAGCTATTTGCTGTTTGGTCAAATACCTGTGTTGTTGTTTGGGTTGCTGTGATAAAAGCGCTCAGTACGGGCGCATCTGATAAGTCTGTGATAGTGATTTGACCGCTTGAAATGATTCCCATGTTTAATATTTCCTTCCTTAAATAGGTTCGATAGAGCACTCAAACTGAGCACGTCTAAATATGTCTTGTTGTGTAATAGTAATAGATTTGGATGAGTACGTGTGCGCTTGATTCCACAATGTATCTGCGTTGCCGTCTGCATCCGTCTTAGTCCAAATGTAGCTGAATTGGCTACCGTCTTTATCAACCTCCTTGCCTTCCTGCCACAATGTAGCAGTTAGCACTGTGTTGATGAGATTGTTTTTAAACAAGTTACCGTTGCTGGTCTTGATGGTCATGAGGATAGGACTCTTTCCATCATTTCCCCTCATCAGACTCCAAGTGTACTTACTAGGGTCAGTGCTGCCGTCCACATTAGTGTCGCTGTAAGTGCCGATATATGACGGATAATCAGCAGTTGTGACTTCGCTTGATGACGGCATCCAAGTAGTAGCTACTGA
>SAAC01000156.1 GCA_009929605.1 Negativicutes bacterium | reverse complement strand
GTTTAACGAATTACAAGATCTTCTTGGATTTGATAATGTATCTAATTCTCTTCCATTCGGATGGACTGATAATGACGGATTCTTCCTTGAATTTGATGAACATGTCGTATGGAATGAAAAATTGCAAATGGATGAACCTCAATTGTATGTTCGCTGGACTACTCCTCGTAACTTATATTCAACTACAAGATTTAAAGATCTATTGAAAGGCGCTTAATATGAATTCTGATAATATGGAGAAAGTTCTTAAGTTGTTTCCTGATTTGTCAGAGGAACAGATTATAAACGTAAAGACATACGGACGAAAAGCTAACAGAGCAAATTATGTATTACAAATCAATTCTGAGTTATATCCTTATAACAGACAACGATATGTTATGATTGGGGATTGGTTCTATATTGTTGGACCATTTCCTACTTTTAATAACAATACATATACTCTATATATTGAACATACCTTAAATTTGGAAGGTTTGGTTGTTAAATAACACGAAAGGATAAAACATGAAACGACAAACTAAGATTGTCTTATGGACTGTGAGTGCGGCAGTTGCCGCATTCGCCGCCTATAAGGCGTATAAATATTATAAAGAGCAGAAAGAACTAGAATCTCAAGCTCTTGATATTAATGATGTTAAAGCTTATGTTGAGGCTAAGCGTGCTGATGAACTCACAGAAGCTCGTAAAAATAAATTAAACGCGGGAATTGATGACGAGGACGACGAAAATCCTGGATATACGGAAAATGGTTGGTATACTAACCATTTGGGGATTCTTGAACGAAAACTAACTCGTGAGGAAATGATTTACGGAGCAGACTACGATATGCTTACGGAAGAACTTATTGAATCCCACATGATGGATGGAGAATTACACACAGTTATACGTAAGAGGGCTGAAAACATATTGTTGAACCATCGTGAAAAACGTGCTGTACCAGACATTATTGACAGCATAGAAGATATGGCTAGTCAAATCCGAAGTCTACGAAATGTAGATATGGAATTTGACAAACGTATTTATGAAAGGGATACATTGGAATCTTTAGACTATTATATCGCTCTATTGATGGATAGAGCAGGAATTGTTTCTAGTTATGATCGTGATAAATTAATTGTCTTGTCGACATACGAATACACACCTAACGTGCATGATGATAAGAACTTCCAAGTTCTTGAGAACATCCGGAATAACCGTTATCAACATCTTGGTGTATCTCCACACACAACTTGGGGATCTATTGCTGAAGTTATTCTATACTATGCAGAATTACTAAATTATAATGTTGATGATGTATCAGCTCAAGAATATGCATCTAACATGCTTGAATATATGGGTGTTGATTACGATGACCGAGATGTTGTTATTAATGATATCATTGTTTCTTACTTCGAACATAACAGTAGAAACAAACCTAACTATGATGGAACATTCGGATTATTTGGTATCACAGAGACCCAATACAACGAATCGACTTGTCTAAACGACGAATATGAGTACTTCCTAGGAAATCAAACTCGTCTTTATGGAGAAATCAAGGATGGTGATATTGTATGATGATGTTCTTCCGTAAATTCGGCGATAGATTGTCAGATTTTATTACTTCTGACTCAGATGAAACGTCAAATAATGATCCTAGGGTAACTCCCTGGGGTCTTGGTTTAGACGAAGACTTCAATCATATTCTTCGTCACTCCAAGAAATTACGTATAATTAATCCTGACGAACTAGCGGATATGCGGAACGTTGAAGAAATGCATGTTTTGACAGAACCCAATGTTCGTCTATTACTTCCTTATGGCAATCATATGGTTGCTTTAGAACACAAAAATAATGCATACGCATTCCCTTACGTTATTGTTGGTGAGCGCGAAAGAGATTGTCGTTTATTTGTTTTCGAGAATGCGCATTATATATTATCTTGGATGGAGGGTTTAAAAGAAGGTGTCGATTTCGATAAA
>SAAC01000007.1 GCA_009929605.1 Negativicutes bacterium | reverse complement strand
AAAAAGAAAAGTAAAGCACATTTTTCTCATTTTTCCAAACAAATTACAAGCCCAAAAGTATATCACATTCAAAAAGAAAAGTAAAGCACATTTTTCTCAATTTTCCACCACTGTGTTAATCCAGTCACACTTAGCTAACAAAAAGTTAACTCACACAGGAGCTCACTGGGCTCAGTAAAACCATTTTCCTATATAATCATAAGCCAACTTAAAAAGCTCGCCACGGGGCAAAAAAACAAGCCCTGTGTGCGTTAGTAATTTGTTAGGGATAAATATTAGCTGAATATTAAGCCAACTGTGTTAAAAATAGCGCAGTAATTAAAAAAAATCCAAAATCTAAAAATAACTGTTTACAAAGCCTTCAATTTGTGATAATCGCGTGCGTTCTTATAATATATCATTAAAATCAAAAATAACTATTTACAAATGCAATGGAAAGTGCTATAATAAGGGATCAACTAATGGAGGAAACAAATGGATATTATCCTAAGACTCTTCTTTGATTTGTCTGTTAATGATGGATGGAACCTAGTTGCTATATGCAACTATGCTTTTATCCTTTTAGTAGTTGTGCAAGCTATTAGAGAAAGGAACAAATCAAATGGATAGGTTTCAACAAGCCCACGAAGAAGATTGCTTTGCCGCAATTCAGACTTTGACTAAACAAGTTGAGCAGATTAGCCTAATAAGCTTAGATAAGGCTCTTGCTGCAATTACAAGATGCCCCACTTCATATAAGGCTTCTGCAGAAAGATGTTCTTATATAGCTGAAAGAGTGCTAAAGGCAGAAGAGGTAATTGCCTTTATCATAAATTAGTAAAGACTAACAAAATAATTTCAATTTTTGATAAAATAATCGTTTACAACTGGAAAAAAGTGTGATACAGTTATTTTTATCAATGAGTGAGTATGTTACTTGATGAAGGTTAAGAGAGGAACCTTTTAATTCTCTCACAAACAAATGGAGGCTAAAATGGCTACAGTAAAGAAAGCGTATCAGGATATTGTTAATCTTTTGGAAGCAAATCCTGATGTTAAGGTTAGCAAGATTCTTCCTCAAGTGATTGAGCTTGCTGAAGCAAAGAATGGCGCTGGTGCAGGAACGGCATTCATGAAGGATGCTAAGGGGAATGTTGTTGCTGTTCTGGATTACTACTTCAAACGTTGGATGCCAGTTGTTGGTTCCAAAGCTGTCGACTTTGGAGCAAAGGCCAAAACGGCTACAGGTCTGAATAGCATGTGCAAAGAAGGTGTTTCTCACTGGACAAAGCAACAACGTGAAGCTAAGAATGCTAACGCAATGCTTTTGACGAAAGTTGCTTCTGGTGAAGTGAAGCCTGCTGACATTGCTAAGGAACAGGAAAAGATTGAAGCCGCTCGTAAGGCCATTGTTAAGACTGACCTCGGCTTTGCAACTCAGGATGAATTGCTAGCTTATCTGAAGAAAGAAGGCTTTACTGTTGCTTAAAACAGTAAAGGACTAAAGGGAGAAGGTCTAGGGTGAAAGCTCTAGACCTTTTCTTTTATCTTCAATTAGGACCGGTTTTGTACAGAATAAAAGCTATTAGTGAATTACTTAATCAGTACTAAAACAGTCTTTTAAAATAGTCCCATATTTGGTCCGTGGTGAGCCTTTTTTATTCCTATACTACCCTAAGCCAAATCGATTAAAACTCACCACGGACCAAATATGGGCCAATATGAACGTTGAAGAATAAGGACTTAGGTGCTATTTTTAATAGGACCAAAATAGTCTTTATTAGTATTCTGTTAGTAAAAAATTAGTAAAATAATTATTTACAAATTAAAATAATTGTGTTATGATGATTTTTCTATTAGTAAAAGTAATTGGAGACTACTATGGCTAGACCTATGGTGTTAATTAAGAAGAGCCTACTTACTGCAATCTATGGTAGGTGGGTTCAAGGTGTTCCTGTCTTGGCTCTTATTCGTCAGAACAATCTGGAGGAGAAAGTCACGGCGCCTACACTTACAAAACTGTTGCAGTATATGAAAATACTTCATACTTCTGACAATGAAGAAGTGAAGCGAGTTATACAAGACAGTATATTTCCTAAATGGCTTACTGCAGAAGTAAAACGAACTAATGAAGCAATCCACAAACAACCTAAGGAGATGGCTTACAAAGGCCGAATGCCTTTAGGAAGCTGGATAGTACGACCTACCGAGTAAAATAGAACTCCCCCTCCTAAAGGAACTCTCTATAAATGACCCGCATTAATGTTGTCCCTGTTGAAGAACTCTGTGACCAACACCTACTAGCTGAGTATCGCGAGCTTCCTAGAGTATTCGCATTGGCAAAGCTTTGCGATGACGCGCCTAAGCAATATGTGTTAGGGCCTGGTCATGTCAAGTTTTTCTATGACAAGCTAGGTTATATCTATTTGCGTTTTACTGAGCTTATAATGGAATGCGAAACTAGGGGTTTCACTATTGCGTATACCACCCCTCCTAAAAACCTCCCTATTAATCCAAAACTATGGAATGACTATATTCCAACAGAGGAAGCTATTGCTATCAATAGGCAACGCCTGCAAGATAAAATGAAAAAGTTTACTCCACGGTGGAGTAATAGCTAGACAATAATCAACTAAGGAGAAGCACAAAAATGGAACAGAAATATACTGCAAAAAAGTTTGACCCTAAAGGTGAAGGTATGAGATGGATGCTAGCTCATAAGTCTAGAGTTGCAGAGCCTCCTAAGAATATCAACGAAAGAATCGTAATGGCTAATAGGCTTGCTAATACGTATGCCAATGAAAACAAGAGCGATCCGTTTGCAGCTGCTGTTATGCGCAGTCGAGTTATGAACAGTTTATTCGACGAGCAAGACACAAAAGGTAAAATACGCATTAGCGTGTAAAGCATGGCCTACAAAAATAAAATGGAAAGTTGAACCAAAATCTAACCTAAACGGAGGAAACCATGTTAACTGTAAAAGACAATCTGATGATTGATATTGAGACTCTTAGCACGGCAGCAAATGCGCATATTCTGTCTATTGGTATATGCTCATTTACTCTTGAGAAAGGCGCTGCAACGAATTGGGGGTTAAAAGAGACATATAGGTTAGGTTTAATTGACCAAGGAAGAAAGATTGACACAGATACATTAGCTTTTTGGTTGAAACAACCTAAAAAACTATTTAAGAAGCAATGTGAGCCAGAAATATCTTTGCCAGACGCATTGAAAGAGTTAAGTAATGATTTAGAGTTGGTTAAAAAAATGAGTTTTGATGGAGTTAATGAACAAAAGCAAAATATTTGGTGTAATGGCGCTTCTTTTGATTTTACTATTTTAAGAGATGCATTTGCCCAATATGGTATTCCTCTTCCTTGGAAATACTATCAAGAGAATTGTATGAGGTCCATAAAAGCTTTATTTAATTCACATATAGAGGGGCAAATAAAGCAAGAAGTAGAAGAAAGGCTTAAAAGCAAAGGTTTTGAGTTAGAAAATCATGATGCTTTAAGTGACGCTATCTGGCAAGCTGAATATGTATCTGCTGCTGTTAATAAAATCAGAACATATAAGCCATAACTATGAAAGAAGCTACTTTTCCGGAAAGACGGCAAGCGCAACGTATCGCTAAAAGTCTTCGTGATAGATATGGAACAAAGAGAACTTCTGAATTGTTAGGCATATCTAAAGGATATGTTCGTTCTGTTATTTCTATGTCTAGACGATCAAAAGTGACTAGTAGAGGAGGACAGATAGCTTATTATGTTCCTCATAAGGTTATCTTTCATATCATCGAAACAGCTAAGCAAGTTGTTTTAGGCTAACTAAGGAGGAACCGATGAAAATTAGTGTTGTAACAGAAATGGAACTTGTCCCTTTCACTGCACCTACTGGTGTACAAATTAAAGGCATTGTAGGACAACGTCAAGACGGATGGCAAACACCAAAAGAAATACCTCTATCAGAGTTGTGTACGGAAGTTCTTGAGCAACTGTGCGCAGAGTTTGTAAAAGAAGTTTATAAGAGAGCAGATAAAAAAATGCCTTCTTACATTAACATATACCAAGTTGTGGCAGAACAATCAAACGGATAATAGGAAGTAAATGTTAATAGACTTATTCATAAAAGCTGGTTGGCACACAGTACCTCTAAAGGGGGAGCTCAGACGTTTAGAAACGGGTAAGAAAACTTTGCCTATTTTCGAAAGCGACTGGCGGAAGACGTATACCAAGGAGTTTAATACTTCTAGGTCTACTATTGCTGGTGCTATCACAGGCTCTCCCTCTGGGGTTATTGCTATTGATTGCGATAGCACTGTAACGTATTCCCTGTTTAAATCTCTTGATCCTACTTATACTTTTCACTTTGTGTCTAAAGGTAAGAAAGACAAAGACAATAACCCAATCGGAGGAGGTACTATTATTTATAAGTACTCTCCTTTGGTTGGGAGCTTTAAACTTACTACGGATTTAATAAAGCTAGACTTCTATTCCGATGAAGGATTCATCTATCTGCCTACGGAAGGCAATGAGACCAAGGAAAGTTGGGCAGGTATAGAAGAGCTTCCTGAGCTTAAAGAAGCTCCTGCCGAAGTTATAGCTTTGCTGCAAGCATTTAAAGCAAAGTCAATACCTGTTAATAATCCCAAGACAAATGTGCAAAAGTCTTCAATTAACAATAGACTTGCTCCTTTATTAGAAACGTTTGTTAAGAGTGGTACATACGATCCAACATTGTTTAAAATACTTACTCCTTATTCTTTCAGAGACCTACCAACTTATGCGTCTAAAGGACATTTGCATCCTAATGATGTGCCAGAAGGCCGTGGTTCTGAATATCTAAGTAAGATTAGCGCAATTCTTGGTGCGGATATATCTGTGAATATAGAACTATACACAAAGACAATTCAGCTGATAAACTCCTTTTGGGATAATCCAATGGAGAAAACTAAGTTGCTTGCCACTATTATTAATCCAATGGTTGAGGAGCGTGCGACTATTAATGGCAAAGTGATTTGGCAATATGACAAGCATTGGGAAAAGTTGGGTTTCATCGCTACAGCATTGAATGGAGATTACCTTGAAAGTTTCTACGACGATATTAAAGGAACCTACTATCTTGTTAATTATAGTGTCCCTTACATTAAAGCTTTTGGCGAAAAGCGTCCAGTAATTAATACGCTTCGTTCTCTACTTGGGCGTTTGATAAGTGAAGTTCAGTATGACAGCGTGAAGCAAATCACACGTACTACACTTAACCCTTCTCTTGAGTTTGGCCGCATTGAAGGATCAGACGAATACAATCTATTTAGGCAAACACAAGAGCTTTCTATCATCACAAATCCTACTCCTTATAAAGCGAATTACGTTAGACCTACAACAATTATAAACTATTTAGAAAGTTTAATACCTGATGACAATATGCGTTTGTTTGTACTTAGCTTTATAAAGACAAAGCTTTGCACTTTCAAATACTCGCCAATTATCTTATACTTTATCGGTAAGCCTGGATCAGGTAAAGACACACTAGTTAACTTACTACGTATAATAATAGGCGCAGACTATGTAGCTAAACCTGATACAAAGATTTTCCTTGAGCAATATAATGGTTGGCTTATGGATAAGTTCTTTGTGCAGCTAGATGAATACGGGAATAAACTAGTTAGGTCTAGTGACAAACAGGAAGTGCTAGGGAAGTTGAAAGCTTACACAGGTGCTCCAGATATTCAAATACGTGCTATGCGTGAGAACGCGTTTAACTATAAGCATTCTCTTACTTTTATTCTAACAGCTAACTCTAATCCTATACCTGTTGAGATGGATGATAGACGTATTGCGTTTATTAAAACACCTAATAAGCTTGAACAGCAACAGTGGGTAAAGGATATGGGCGGTATTAGCGTTGTGCAAGATAGAATGCTAGAAGAGGTTAGAGACTTCTGCTATTATCTTGGTACAGAGATACCACAGTTACCCTTTGACAACTACATGGTAGCTCCTATTACTGAAGATAAAGAAAAGCTTATGCTTGATAATCTTCCTGCCGCGGAGCAAATTGCTTTCTATATTCAGAACTCAAGATTTGACGAGTTGTTAAATCTTGCTGAAGAATATGGCGTAGCTAATTTCGATGAAGACTGGAGCAAGAATAAACTTCAAGATAGTAAGATTGAAGAACTTTATTCTAAGATGACAGATGGAGCAGGATCACATAGGGCCATTATAAAGACGTTGAAGAATATTGGAGTACAACGTTCTCACACGACTAAGAATGGTATGAATGTCTTTTACTACTTCATAAAAGACTTGCATCAATTCGCAAAAGCAGAGACAGAAGAAAACAACTTTCAGCCAGATGGGAAGACAACCATTAAGGGGTTATCATGAGTGACTTACTAAGCACCTTCGTTTCTTTTATGGAAGCAAAAGAAGAAGAGACAATGTTTGTTACAGGTATTGCTGGCACTGGCAAGACTACAACACTTGCTGAACTGTTGCAGTACTGCATAGATAACAGAATATCTGCTGTGGCTACTGCTTATACTCATAGGGCTTGTACTGTTTTACGCAGTAAGCTACCTGCTGAAACAAAGATATGCACATTGCACAGTTTCTTGACGAAGCGCCCTACTATTAATGATAAAGCCACCACTATACATAAGCTTGAAAGTAACTCGCAAACAAGCCGACCTGAAAAGATAGACGTCTTGTTTATTGATGAGTTTAGTATGGTAGGAGAGAAAGACTTTGTAAGTATAAACGAGCTTTTATACGATGATGATGGCAATACCGTTATGAAAGTTGTTTATATTGGCGATCCTAATCAGCTTCCTCCTGTTAAAGATGCAAAAGCCGTAGTTCCAGGAGGTAGGTTCTGGGTAAAGCTTGATAAAGTCTATCGACAAGCTAATAGCAATCCTTTACTTGATACATTAATTCTTCTTAATGATTATATTAACGGAGAAGAACCACAGGCATTGCTTGAGCATGAAACTTTCGTTAGAGGTGTGGATATTGTAGAAAAGTATAAAAACAATTCTACTAACAAAGTTTTACTCGCTTACACAAATGCTAGAGTTGAGGAACTAAATGCTCTTATAGAAGGTAGAACTACTCCTAGAGTTGGTGATATGGTGTTCTCTCCTACTACACGTAAGAAATACCTGGTTCTTGCAATAAATGATGAAGCAACAGAAATAAACACTCCTAGAGATGTTGTTGTAGAGCTAAATAGTAAGTATAAAACATTAGAGACTTTCCACACAATTGAAGGAGTTAAGTTTTATACTCTCGAGGATGACGAAGGCGAAGAATATGTCTATGGCGCTATATTTGGCCACAACTCTTTTCTACATGCTCAACAAAACCTAGCTAATGGTGCGGTGAATATTAATAAGAAGATATTCACAACTACGCAGCAAGACCCAAAGGATTGGGCCAAAGCAAATTGGCAATTACCTTTAGCAAAGGAACGCGCATCAAATTGGTCTAGATATTTAACATTTAAGGATTGTGCTATTTGTCTTGATTTTGAGCATGCAATGACAGTACACAAGTCCCAAGGAAGTACGTTTGAAACTGTATTTCTAGATATGGAAGACCTTAGCTTATGCTCTCGTAAAGATTATTCGCTATATCTTAAGCTTCTTTATGTCGCTATATCTAGAGCTAGTGATATTGTTTACACTAACTAAGGTGTTTAATGACTGCAGAAGAGCTTAGTAAGTACCTCCTTTCCTTAAAAATAAAGGAAGCTTCTTTAGAAGTTAGTAAAGTGACCCTATTAACTGATACTGCAACTTTCTTTCGACAAGAGAAAGACCGGATAAAAGCCCAAAATAAAGATCGTTATTTTTAAAATAAAAATTTTGTTTTTAGTAAAATAATTATTTACAAATTAAAATAAAGACGATATAATATTTTACAATGAATTATCAAATGGTAGTTTGTTACTAACACAACAGAAAGGTCCTAATATGTCTGAACTCGTTCCTATTGTTACTCCAGTTGGTGAGCTTCACTACGTTCACATCAGTGGTCAAGGTAAGCTCAACTATAATGAAGATGGTTACAACTATGTTGCAACGCTTTATTTGGAGGGCGAAAAAGCCCAGAAAGTTATCACACAGCTTGAAGAAGTTTTGGGTGATGTACCTAAGGGTAAAAACGTTAAGTCAAAAGGCTATCGCGAACTGCTTAAAGATGCGGATGGTACGTATGAGCCTACCTCAAATACAACAGAGCGTGATGCTAAAGCAGTTGAAACAGGTATTTATGCTTTCCGTTTCTCTACCAGCACTACATTTGCTGATGGCAAGCAGAAGAAAATATCTGTTTACAATTCTGCAAATCCCCCTTCAAGAATTAATCTCGGTGAGCGTAAAATCGGGAATGGTTCCAAAGGGGCAATTTCTGGTAAACTTCAACGGTATGAAAAAGGTAAGGATGTTGGCGTAAGCTTGTTCCTTAATGCTGTTCAGCTAGTTGAGTTTATCGAGTACGTTGGCGATGCCGGCTTCGAAGGACAAGAAGGCGGTTTCATCGGCGATGGCGAAGGGTTTGATCCGAGTGTATCAGAAGCTTCGGTAGAGGAAACTTCTCCGACCACAAACACGGGCAAACAAAAAGCAAAGCCAAAGCTTTAAGTAGTCAAGCCGAAATAGAGTAGCAGCGCCTTACCTGCTACTCTATCGCTGAGTTGTGCTCAGCCTGATGAGGCTAAAGAATTAGGCAAACTTTAAACCAAGGAGACTACCATGCAAGATTGTGCCAAAGTAGAAGAAATGATGAAAGACTTAAAATGTGATGGCGATAAGATTACAAGTGAACTTATCAATTCGCGCATTGCTGAAGTTGATTATCAGACGGTAACTATCGCAGGGCAAAAGCTTATGTTTTGCGGTATTAAGATGGATAATGGTTTTGTGGTTGTTGGCAAACCAGCAACTTGTATCGATCCAGCTAATTGGCGCGATGAGATTGGCCAAAAGATTAGCTATGACAATGCTTATAGCGAAATTTGGAAACTTGAAGCGTACCGTAAACTCAGTGGCGCATAAGAGGTTAACATGAGTGACATAATCCTAACAAGCATTGTGGTCGGTTTATTAAGCTTTTACTTTGGCCTCTTCATTGCTGTTAGGATTATCGGTCCTCGCAGGCACGAAGACTATTTGGAAGCTTTTGATAAAGGTTATATCAAAGCTGTTAAAGATCACAGTGAAAAAGGTTTCTTCACTAGCTATAGGAGAGAGTAATTTAATGTCTAAGATCAATTCAGTTACTGTATCCGTTAGGCGTCTGATTGCGCTTAAAAAATACGAAAATGTTACTTATGAAGTTAGTGCCACAGCTTCTGTAGCAGATAACGAAAGTCCTATCCGTGTTTATGAGGATACTCTTGCTTTTTGCCAAGATAAAATCATCAAAGAAATGGATAGGATGGAAGCAGGCCTACCTCCAAAGCTTCCTACTAGTGTCGAAAATGAAGACGAAATACCATTTTAACAAAGGAGAGTGCTATGCAAGAAGATGAGTATGTATCTGTATCCCATTGGGGATTGTTCAAAATATAACTCGGTTAAGGGGAGTAACTTATGCAGTACAAAATGACGACGCTAGATGAAGTTAGAGCAAAGCTCGATCCGTCTATTCCTGTTATGTACGACTCTGAAACAATTGGTCTTTATGGTAAAATACGATTAGCCCAATTCTATCAGCCACATTTCGAAATGCCCCTTCTTGTGGAATATCCTGATCCGCTACTACTTGTTTCGCTTCTAACAAAGCAACACACGGTAGGGCATAACATTCACTATGATATAACCTCTATTCAAGAACAGTTAGGCAAACAGTGTTGGATGCCGGAGCAATTTGATTGTACTTTTTTGCTCGCCCGCCTTTACTATTACCTACGCGATAGCTTTTCACTTGATGATGTCGTCGTTTATGCGTTAGGTAGAGATGTTTACTCAGAAGACTTAAACTTGTCTAAGTCTGAGCAGCAAAAGTCTGACTGGTCTGTGCCTGTTCTATCCGAAGAGCAAAAGATTTATGCCGCAGCAGACGTTTTCTATCTACAGCAAGTCTGGGACAAAGTGAAAGACGCGTTAGAAGACTATAGCTACAAGCTTGATTTACTGTGCACTCGTTATTGCTTAGAGTTTCAAAATGTTGGTATGCCTGTAGACGTAAAGAAACTTGAAGAACGTTTTGCTAAGAACACGCAAGAAATTGCCGAATTAGCTGTGCCAATCAATGTAAACTCTTACCAACAGGTTAGACCTTACATTAGCTCAATTATGTCTGATGGTGAAGGCCTAGCTAGGTTGGCTTTGCAAGGCAATGAGAAAGCGGATAAAGTTAATAAAACCAGAAAACTTATTAAGAACAATTCTTTCTTAACTAAGTTTGCTAATACAATGGGCGACGCTGTAAGCGGCTTTGGCACTATCTTTGGCAAGTTTAAATGCTCGGCCCGTTCTGGACGCACAACTTCTGATGACCAGAACCTTCAGCAACTTCCTAGAAGCTTAAAAGGCATTTTTGGTGTCGAAGAAAATGGCGATACTGTTATGATATACTCTGACTTTGCACAAATACAGTTAAGAGCTGTTTGTGCTCAGACGGCAGATAGCGCTATGGAAAAGCTATTTCGTGAGGGTCAAGATTTGCACTCTTTCGTTGCAGCTATGATTTTCGGTGACGCGTTTACAGCCAGAGAAAGACAAATTAGTAAGACTGCAAACTTTGGTCTATTGTTTGGTGCTGGTATAAACACCTTCGTGTCTATCTTGATTAAGCAAGCCAACATTTGGTTGACTGATGCTCAAGCAAAAGAAATTAGAGATAAGTGGCTTAAGCTCTGGGTGCAAATTGCAGAATGGCAGAAACAAGGTATTAAAGACTGGAAAAAAGGAACGCCTTGGGAAACTGTTCTTGGTCGTCGATATACCGCCAAAATGATGACTGACCAGTTGGCTATGCAAATTCAAGGTTTTGAAGCAGAAGTAGCAAAACTAGCTATGCACTATATGTTACCTAAGTTAAAGGTTTTGCATAGCGATATTCAGTTGTGCAACTTTATCCATGACTCTTTCTTGTTCAAATGTCCCAACGATAAAGAAGTTTATACAAAAGCATGCTTAATAATTGCGGACGCGATGCAAGAAGCTTGGGTACAAATTAGTCAAAATGCGTTAATCACTGATTTGCCTATGCCTGTTAAAGTACGTGTAGGCTTTAATTGGGGTGACATTGAGAAAGACATCTTTATTCATGAACACGTTCAATAGGAGTTACCATGACTTACACTCTCATAGCTATTGGTGGTTTATTACTACTCTATATATGCTATCTTGTCGAAAAAATAGCCCTGCAAACGTACAGAACTATGGAAGCAGCTACGGAAATTTGCTATCAACTTAGCGAATTGGCTAAGATAGAAAGGGAGCATCTTAGCTAGATATCAACCTCCCTAGGAAAGGACTAGACTAATGGATACGGAACAAAAAGATGTTAAGACCGCTGAAAACACAAGTGTAGATGAAACCGCAATGGTAGCTATTGGCACTAAGGTTAGTAAGGTTGGCGGGGACTATCGCTTTGACGGTACAGTCGTTGCTGCTTTCACGAAGCTTTCGGGAGCTGTACGCTATGCTGTTGAAGACGACAGAGGGGTGCTACATATTTACAGCAGAAAGAACTTTACAATTGTAGAGTAGAAAAGGATAAGACTATGGGACACGCAAATAAAGCGCTTTTATGGGAAGACTCAGTCTATCCTGACCTTATCGTTAAAATACTTGAACAAGGTACTGATAGAACTTCAAGAGCAGGAGATACTACTTCTGTTTTTGGCGAAATGCTGAAAATAGATATTTCCAAAGGCTTGCCTATTATGCAAGGCCGTAAAATGTACGTACAACCTGTTTTAGGCGAACTAGCTGCTTTATTGCGTGGACCAAAGTCGATAGAAGATTTTAAGCGTTATGGCTGCAACTATTGGGATAGTTGGGCAGATGAGCACGGTATGTTAAATCTTGACTATGGTAATGCGTGGAGAGATTTTAACGGTATAGATCAACTAAAAGATTTGGTTGAAACTATTAAGAATAATCCTATGGATAGGCGAATGCTAATTACAGGATGGAGACCTGATAATCTTAAGCATTTATCTTTACCCTGCTGCCATTTGCTTTATCAATGGTATGTAAGAGACGACAAATACTTAGACATGATTTGGTACCAACGCAGTGTTGATGTTATGGTTGGTCTTCCTAGTGATGTTGTATTAGCCGCTGTTTGGACTGCATTATTAGCTAATGATTGTGGTCTTGTCCCAGGAATGATAAACATGTGTTTGGGCGATACCCACATATATACTAATCATGGCGCAGGTGCTTTGGAGTATTTAAACCAACTGGCAAATAGACCTGAGCCACCAAAGCCAGTACCTTTTTCTTTTGTCAAAGGTACTACAGTATTCAACTTTACTCCTTCCATGCTAATAATGGATGAGTATACCTCCGGCGCGACTATAAAATTCGCCCTCAACGTGTAAGAAAGGTTACGCAAATGAATGTTATCTCTGAATGTGTGAATTGGAATGCGGCTCGATATGACCGAATTTTCAATGCTGAACTAAGTATGGCCTTGCTTAAAGAAGAAGTGTCGGAACTTACAGAATCTCCTGACCTTGTTTCTATTGCGGATGCTTGTGGCGACATCTTGTTTGTATGTTGTGGCGTACTTTGGAAGATGGGCTTTGAAGAAGAAGAAATTGAGATGATTATGAACAACACTGTTCCATTAGAGGACGTGAAGAAACTCGCAGCTGCTGAAAATGGTCCAAAAGCAGAAATGGTTGTCGAGTTCATTTTCAATGCTATCTTTATTATTGTTGCAGAAGCAGCAAGAAAGCATAAGCTTGGCCCTCATATGATGGACATTTGCGCGGCTATTTGTAAGAGTAATAACACAAAGAGCATTGAGGGTAAAACAGATCCTTCGCAAAAAGCCAACATTAACAAAGGTCCTAATTATGTGCCTCCCACAGAGGACTTAATTGCTATCTTGAACAATATTGCTTAATGAGGACCACATGCTAACCTTTGTTACAAAGCAAAAGATCGAAGAGCACTGTATAGATATTGCTGCAAAGTCTCGTTGTGCTAAACGAAAAGTAGGCGCTGTATTAACCCTAAAAGCAAATGGGCAATACGCTGTACTTGCTGAAGGAGTTAACTGGAACCCTGATGGTTCTTCTTGTGAGTTACCGGATGGCTCTACTAAGGAAAGCGTTATACATGCAGAAGCTGCTTGTATTCATAATGCTTCAGGAAAGTTTTTATGTTTAAACGGTAGAAACTTATTAGAAGAAATGCGTGACAAAGGTGAACTTATTATGTTTGTTTCGCATTATCCTTGTGATAATTGCAAAGCACTTCTAGCTAAACATAATCTGAGTTACATTGTCTGTGAAAGTTTTATGAAGTTTAGCTCTCATAAACCTCGTATGGCTCTTGTACCCGCCTCATTAGGTATTGCTTGTGCTAGGGCCTTAACCTATGGAGCAAAGAAATACAAGCCAAACAACTGGAGAAAAACAGAAACTATTGAAGACTATATTAGTGCTATAACTAGGCATATAGACGCGTGGAGAGAAGGGGAAGAAAATGATCCAGAAAGTGGCTTATGCCATTTGGACCATGCCGCTGCTAATCTTAGTTTTCTAATAGAGCTTAAACACCTGCCAAAAGTAAAGGATAAGTAAAATGAAACATAACACTTATATGAATGACATGTTGCATCTTAAAGTGCACCTATGTTTCAACCAAGAACAGTTTGATGATTTGCTTAAGCATTATAAGGTTAAGGAACCTACAGATTGGTGCAAATCAGGTGTGGCACAAGTAAAAAGTTTAATCACACCTTCTGGTGCTCAAGTACAGATTATGAGCATCAATAAGAAAGGTAAGACTAAGAAAGACCTACTTGCTACATTAGTGCATGAAAGTGTACATGTTTGGCAATGGCATAAGCAGTACATAGGCGAAATTGCGGATTGCTGGGAAATAGAGGCATATTTCATTGATGAAATATTCACTGTTTTCTTACCTAAAGTTATTGGCCAGTTAAAAGGCTAATAATACAATAACTTACTCTTATGGAGAATACTATGGAAGACAATTTTGGTTTTGTAGCACAAGAGAATGGTTTAGTAAAACTTCCTCCTGTTAAAGAAGCAGTTTTTGCTGTAGATGGCGACATCATTGCTTATCGTACTGCTGCGGTTTGCGAAACTCATTTCGAAGGCGCTGCTCATTCTATCTTGCAGACAACACTAGATAATATTACTAGAATAACCGGTGTGCATAAAATGCGCATTTATATATCTGGTAGTAATAACTTCCGTTATGAAGTGGCTAAGACTAAACCTTATAAAGGCAATCGTGCAACAATGATAAAACCGCAGTTTTTGCCGTCTTGCAGAGACTACCTAGTTGAGTTCTGTAATGCCCATGTTGTTGATGGTTATGAAGCAGATGATGCTATTGCGACAGACATGTTTGTTAATGGCGCTTATCACTGTGGTATTGATAAAGATATGCTACAAATTGCGGGTAAGCACTACAACTATGTAAAAGACGAATGGCAAGAAGTTTCTGAAGATCAGGCTATTATCAACCTTTATAGGCAAATCCTTAAAGGCGATACAAGTGATAATATTCCTGGTTTACCTAGGGTAGGGGACAAACTAGCTTTTGATGCTATTCAAAGTGCTGAAACAGCTTTGGATGATGCCATGGAGAAGTACCAAGAGATTGTTGGTCTTCGCATGCCAGGAGTAAACTGGATCGAGTATCTTGTAGAACAGTCTAAGCTTATCACAATGGTGAAAGATGTGGATATAGATTTCTCTAAGGTCTATTACTCGGACGCTGAAGTTACAGGCTTTGAAGAACAAGAGAATGGCTTGGTGTCTCTTGACGAGCATAAGGCTGAACCAAAGAAAACAATTGCTTTGTAGGAGGGTACAATGGGTAATCACGATAACAAACACGTTATAGATATTGACGCAGATTTAATCTGGGAAACTGAAGATGCTTATTGTGTAACAACAGAGGAGGATACCTTTGAAAAGCAAGCCAAACGTATTTGGGTGCCAAAATCACTATCAGAGTTTGATAATGGCGTATTAACGGTAGCAGAATGGTTTGCAGTTAAAGTAGGTTTAGTATGACTAGTAGAGAAGCTATTGAATATATTTCGGAGTATTTTGGCTTAACATCATACTACGCAATAGCAAAAGCTTTGTCAGATAATGAATTGACTGTTCAGCCAATTCAAATATCTAACTATTGCAAAAATACTAAAATGAGTAAGAAAGTTGCTCAACGAGTATTTGACACTTTTGGGATTATCGTCTCTGATACTTATGATCGTTCAGCGTTAAGGTGAAATATGTGGGAAGCAAAACCTCATCAAATTGAACTAGCTAGGAAAGCTCAAGCTATACTAAACGAATATGGTCTAGTATATCTTGGGATGGAAGAGCGTACAGGCAAAACAATCATTTCTATCTTGTTAGCAGAGCAATACGTTAATGTTGATAGAGTGCTTGTAATAACGACTAAGAAGGCTTTAGAAGGTTGGCAAGAAACCCTTGTCAATTTTCCACATAGCAAAATCTTTGTTGTTATTAATTACCATAGCGTACAAAAAGCTGTTGGGCCTTTCCAGTTTGTTATCCTTGATGAGGCCCACAAATATATTTCCGGCTATCCAAAGACTTCCGGTATATGGAAAAATGTATTTAAACTAGTTTATGGTTTGCCTATAGTATACAGTAGCGCTACTCCTTATGCACAAGGCACGCAATTGTTATTCCATCAATTTTATTTAAGCCATAGAAGTCCGTGGAAGCAGTTTAAGAACTTCTATGATTGGTTTAGATATTTCGCCGATAGAGATGAAAAAGGTGCGTTACGGACAAACCGTATAAGCGCAACTGCAATTGCTATAGATTATACAAAAGTCTTACATGATAAGGTTAAGGACACGTTTAACCATTTGTTTATTACCGCTACTCGTAAAGAACTTGGTTTTGAACATGAGCCAGAAGATCAATTGCATTTTATAAAGCTTTCCGACAAAATCAGAAGCATATACAATACTATTGTAAAAGAAAAAGGTATTGCCTTTACTTTAGCTGAAACAGGCAAAGACTATACCTTGGTTTGTGATACTTCAGCTAAGTTACGTTGGGCTTTACATATGATAGAAGGAGGCACGCTAAAGATTGGTGATGAATATGTCAATCTTGGTAATAATGAAAAGGCTGATTATATTTTACAAACATGGGGTGACGTAGAAAGCCTAGTTATCATGTATCACTTTAAAGCTGACAAACTAAAGCTTGAAAAGATGTTCAAGAAAGCCACTATATTGCAAGCATCTAGTTATGCAGAAGGTGTTGACCTTTCTAGTTTTAAGACACTTGTTATATACAGTCAGAACCATTCGACTTCTCAGCATACCCAGAGAAGAGCTCGTCAAGCTAATATGCGTCGTGAAGAAAAAATCATCGTGCATTATATTCTTGTTAAAGGCGCTGCAAGTCATAAAGCCTATAAAGCTGTGTCCCTCAACAAGAAGAACTTTGTTGATACTGTTTTCGAAACACTGTAAGGAGTGCACTTAAATGATACTAATTGATAAACTATTACAAACAACTTCAACAATAGAAAAGCAAGCTATTGTAGCAGCTAGTAAAAATGGAAAGCATGTACCTGAAGTTTTGCTCTACACATATTCACCTTACAAGACTTTTGGTGTTACTTTCTCTTCTCATGAAATTGACATGGCAAGGCTTGGTACTCCTAATAGTGATATGATCGACCTTTTAGATTTGCTTAGCGCAAGACGCCTAACAGGATTAGCCGCTAGAAATGAAGTAGTTAATTTTGCACTTACTCACGGAGACTTAATAAAGTGTGTATGTAATAAAAACCTAAACTGTGGAATAGCTGCAAGCATTATTAATAAAGCTTTTGGCTACAATTTAATTCCTGTTTTTAACGTTCAACTAGCTAAAGCAGCAAACCTTGACAGAATATCTTTTCCTGTTATTGCTCAGCTAAAGTATAACGGCGCAAGATGTTTAGCAATATTAAACTATGGGGAGATTACTCTTAAGACCCGTAATGGTCATGCATTTAAGTTTCCTCGTTTGGAAAAGATGTTACGCTCTGTTAAAGGCTTTTCTTCTTTATCTATTGTCTTAGATGGAGAGTTAACTTTTGGTGATAGCAGAAATGAAGATCACACTAAGATAAGTGGGCTTGTAAACTCCTCTAGACAAGGTACGCCCATACCCGACCATCTAGGTATTGTTTACAACATTTTTGACATTCTTACTATAGACCAGTTTAGCTCTATGTTCTGTAATGTACCTTATTCACAAAGGTTTAACTCTGCAAAAGACTTTGTAGAGTTATTAAATTGCCCTTCAGATGTTTGCTTAGCTGATAGTTGGTTATTTACCAATGTTGAAGATTTGTTAGCAAAATATCAAAGATGTATCTCTTCAGGATATGAAGGTCTTATTCTTAAGTCTCTACAACATTTATACTCTTTTAAACGTAGCAATGACTGGGCAAAGATGAAGGCTGAATTAACAACTGACTTGTTATGTATTGATTGTGTTCCTGGAGAAGGAAAGTATCAAGGCTGTATTGGAGCTTTAAAATGTGAAGGTTATATGGAAGATGCTATTAAGCCTACTTATATAGAAGTAAAAGTAGGCTCAGGACTAACTGATGCAGACCGGAGAAAAGATCCTAATTTCTTTATCGGTAAAACGATAGAGATAAAATACAATACAGTTATTGCAAATAAAGACAATCTTAATAAAAGTCTTTTCTTGCCTAGATTTGTATGTGTTAGGGAGGACAAATAATGGCTAATCCGTTACAACCAAAATGTATCGCAGTCTTGGAAAAAGAGTTTAACGCTTACGTTATAAATGTGACTGCGGCTAGTCGGTCTGGCAATATGGATTTGATAGCATGTATACAAGGAGCTTTCTGGGGGTTTGAAATAAAATGGAAGACTGATACGCCTAGCATAGCGCAAAAGGAAAAGATCAATAAGTGTATAGATGCCGGAGGAAAAGCATTCTTTATACGCTCTATTGAAGACCTCCGGCATTTTATCACTTCCGACGCCGACCCGATCAAATACGAAATAAGGCCTCAATATAAATTATGATTTATTTGATTTTTAACGAGGTTATATTGAGTCCGAAATATTTTTCTATATAGACCTAAGGCCGAAAAAATAATTGACCACGGAGCAACGTAGAAGCTTCAATTTTGAAATTAATTTTCAACAATTAACAGCTTATCTTTTGAACGGTCTATTGCTAATCTAGTAGTCTTATTAACAATAATACACCCTTCACTAGCCTCACCAGGACGTTTGATACTATCGCCGTGTATCAAAAACCCGCTGCGACCATGCATTTGCTCTTGCTTAACAGGATGTAATCTAATGCAAACAGGACCTTTATGAGGGTGGTAAAAAGCATCTGACAAAGTATATTTACCCTCTGGGACAGGCCCCACATTTTTCACATATTGCATAACAGGATTATTCTTGCCAATTCCTTTGCCAGAATAACCTGTTGCGAACAATTCACCATCTAGGAATATTTCACCTGTAGATTGTTTATAAGTCCAAGGCATAACTAGCTCCTATTTGAATATACCGGGAAGATGCGCACCAACATATCCAGCTACGGCCCCGAAAATAGCTGTATATGTTTTATGTTTAGTTTCTAAAGTATTTACTGCCAGAAGTATCTTGGTATTAACTTGGGTGATACCCTTTAATTCTTCCTTTAGCTCTTCTTTAATTGACGCCAATTCTGCTTTAATTTCACCTCTAGCTGTATGACAAGTGTCTTCGAATGTATCTATACGCTTTTCAACAACAGCTATTTTTACTGTTTCTTCAGTTATGTCGTCTTTCCCCATCTCGGTACCTTTTCTAGCTATTTGCAAAATTTCTCTCGCTGTTGGTTATGGTGAATTATAGCTATCTTTGTATCCCGAGTTAGTTTATCTTCTTTTGACACTAAAATAGTTTCGCTCCATGCACACTCACTTGTCGTCACGCATCCACTTACTAAGCCTATTATCAAGCTCAGTGTCAGTAAGTTTTTTAAGCTTTTCTTTGTCATTATTTGCCTCAGTTCGTACGGTTAAGTTGGCTGTGGCTTGGTCTTTTAACACAGATATTTTGCCATACTTATAACTAAGCCAGAAGAGAGTAGCGACAAGCGCAGACATAATAATACTTGCGGCAATAATTATATACGCGCTTGTCATTTTGCTCTCCTATGCGTTTTTTGCATTGCCAAAGTTGGCTGCGATGAAGTCAATAATGGCGCGAGTTATTTTGTACCACTTTGACGACTCCTCAGTTGCTTTTGGCAATTTAGTTGCCATCAAAGCAATACCGTACCCAATTGTACCAAGCGTAGTAGCTAGCGTAGTAATAGCAGTTACAGTAGCAGGGTCAAATAATGGTTCTAGCGCTGAGTAATCCATATTTCGCTCCTCTAAAGCTTGGCTGTTGAACGTATACCACAAGGTGCCAAGCGTTTACCTATGTGGCATATTCTTATTTATAACGTATAATACTATTAAGAATAATAGTAGGCTGTACGTTATTATGTGCGGTGCCAGAACCAGAAGATCCTGTTGTTTTACCGTACTCATTACCCCCTTCTGGTGTGTCTCCTCTTTGTAAATAATAAGGACCAGCTATGGGTCCAGAAGGTACAGAATAACTATGTGTATGAGGTCCATTTTGAACTGCTGTTAATGAGTGTGTTTCAGCCCCACCAACTTGTCCTAGCCCATCTCCATTAATACCTCCAGTTTGATTTGTTAATCTATCTGCAGACGTACCACCCATATCATCTTTACCAGCAGAGGTACGACCGCGTTTGTCAGGGACTTTAAAAGCATCTGCCCCAGTACCACCATAAATAGTCCCAATCACATTAAATAGAGGTGCATAGTCAGGGTTAGCAACACTATCTAGTGTTTGACCATAACACATTAGATAATTTTCAGGAGCTGTAACACCTGCATAATCTAATACTGTGCCGACTGGAGCAATAAGATTAGCAATAGCAAGAGCCGCGGTATTTGCATTAATAGCCACAACTAATTCATCAATAGCTTCTTGCGCATTAATAGCGGTTAGACCAGACTCATTATGGTCGTACAAAATATTTTCGGCTTCAACAGGAGCAGCTAGAATGCCATCGATATTTTCTGCAACTAGTTTAATCGCCTCAATATTTGCTGCTACCTGTAGAGTTTCACGAGCTGCAAGACCTGATAAGCCTCTAGGACCCTGAATGCCTCTACGAACAATTAGTATGCTCATTTCTTTACTCCTTTGTTACTACACGATTGACGCCATAAGAAGGGCCCCAAGAAATAGTTCTGCTATTGCGCCTGAGCCATCTATAAATACGTTACCTTTTGGATACTCTCCAAAGTGCCATGTGTCTTCCCAAAATTTATTCGCAAGTAGATAAACTACGGGAACTAGTGTGCCTAAAGGCAAATACAGTAGGTCAAATTTTAATTTCATTATTGTGAATAAAATTAATGTGGAACAACCGTATTGCAAAAACATGACCAGTAAACACAACCATAATTTTCTTTTTGGGTCTTTACCCATTGTTATTCCATACCCATGTTTTACATTTAAAAAACAACATAAAACACCTGCGGCGACAACTAGGGAGGGCGACCAATAGCCATAAGTGATATAGGCTACAATAAAAGTATATGTAGGAACCATAATACGCTTAACTAGGTTGTTTGGCTGACACCAACCACCCCACATACGTCTTAGTAAAGCTCCGCAAAATATGTTAATAGCAATTAACATTAGTTTACTCCTACAAAGATAATTCTGTTATTTTGCTATGTTGCACTACTTGGTTATTTTTAGTGGCAGGCGCAGAATTTGTTATAGCATTTGCTGCTATTTTTCTAAGCTTATATTTAGTCTCTATACTAGCATTAGGGGCTATGTGATTAACTAACTCACGTATAACTCTATCTAAATAGCTCATAGATATAATTCCTTAAGTGTTACGTTATAAACTTCCCAAGCCTTACGGTTTAGGAATGACATGTGGGATGGTTTAACAGGGATTCCATGGTTGCGGCACTCTACAAAATGTGTTAAAGTCTTGACCGCGTGTTCCTGAAATTCCGCAGAGCTGTCTTTGTAGAGTTGCAAGATTGTCTTCTCAACTGCCGTTTGCTGCACTGTGTTCATATGTCACCTCATAAAAATTAGTATCGCACTGTAGGCGAATAGTGAAAGAATGAAGGCAGCGCGCCAACGAACAGATGATCTGTAGTGGTGCTTTGCCATTCCAACACTTTGAGATTTGAGATAAGTATCAATCATTAGTTAACCTCCGCAGTCTTTAGTGTATAGAGATTGAGTGTTGCCGGATCGAGTGTGTATGTCGAACCAGCGTATGACGTGACATCAATATTCTGCGTGCTATCATCGTCGTATGTCAGTGTGAGTGTCGTTCCACCTGTTGGGATACCTAGTGTGAGTTGCTCAGCGGCGCGGGGAATTGTGGTTGTTACAACATTCAGGATAGAACTAGTTTCAACAAGAGACGGCTCGATACTAACCTCATCAACATAAAGATAATTACCGGTATTTCCTGTGTATGTCGGTTGATTTCCTGCCGATGGATTATTATTGGTTAGATAAGGAATAATACCAGCGGTTGGCGTTCCTGTGAGTTTAGAGGTAGCCCCACGAATACCAACATGATACCACCCGTTTGACAAGGGCGCAATAAAGGGCGTACCGTTGGTTCCACTGTTACTAACCGTACCATTGGAAAGATCAAAAACAGCCCAGCCCAAACCCGTGTTTACTCCTGTCCCCAGCCCAACGACATAGGCCGTACCAGCCTTGGCAAACATTGACACAGTATAACGATTACCGGATGTAAATGTTGTCGTTGTACCCGCATAAAAACGGTGCTTCGCGGTCGAGGTTGTTTCTGTAACTTTTGATGCTGTGTTAGACCCAAATATATCTGTAATCGAAGTGTCAACAGCAATAGTAACACTTTCCTTACTCCATCTGGTTCCATCATTGATTGCGCTAGATTTCTGCACATTGGAGGACTGTGGTTCGACAAGTAGCCCACCAAGAACCCAAGACGACCCATTGTATTGATAATCCCAACGAGCCTCGTTAATCGCGGCTGTTGTCATTGCGCCTGAGTTACTAAAGTAGGTTCCTGTTGTCGAGCGGGTTAAGCTTGTCCCGCTTGGTAACGTGCCCGCTGTGGTAAAGTCATAAGAAGCGAGGGGACCCCCTGTTGATGTTGTATAAGTTATGACAATCAGTCCACTACCACCACTGCCTGGCGTGCCCCAATAAACACCACCACCTCCGCCACAATAGGCGCCCCCATCTCCGCCGACCTCAACACCCGTCGCGCCGGCACCAGCAGCACCACCAGAACCTGGTCCGTAAACTGTATTAGGGTAAATGGAGTCAACACTACCAGCTCCGCCATAGTACGGATCGCCGTAACCAGAACCACCACCGCCACCAGAAGTGCCTGCATAACCATCATTGTGCGCCGGAGTGCCTCCAGCACCTCCACCAGAACCTAATCTATTATTACCACCAGCACCACCAGAAGTGCTAGCCACTGGTTGGCCGCCAACAGAGCCGCCATTAGCCCCTCCACCACCAGTACCGCCATTAGAATAAGCAAGGGTCGTGCTATTACCTCCATTAGCACCTGCACCATTTGGCCCAGCACAACCACCACCACCTGTAGGCGTATAGGATGATGTATTTACATCTCCACCGTTGCCTCCACTATATTTAGTTGTTCCGTATCCCGCAGAGGCTAAACCACCTGCGCCGCCCGTTGCGCTTGTCGCAGCGTTGCCGCCTTTTGCCATGAGCGTTGTGGAAGAGCCGAACCATGTATCTCCTCCATTTGCATGGTCTGCCCCACCGGAGCCGATCGAATAAGAAATGGACGATGACGGGGTGACACTTACGTTTGTATTTGCAGAATACGCGCCACCACCGCCACCGGCGCCAGAATTATCTCTATCGCCTCCGGCTCCTCCCCCGTACACCTCGACCTTGTCGAGGACGCTCACGCCGCTGGGAACAGACCAGCTTGACCCTGAAGTCAGATAGACATAGTTGGTTGTCGGCGCAGCCTTGGAAACCGCACTGGCCAAAACCCCATAGTTGATAAAAAGGCTTGCGTCCGCGGCAAACGGAATAGCTAATAGAGCAAGAAATATTGATAGTTTCTTAAACATTTATTTAAGCTTCCCTGTGATGAACCACGAGTCTGTAGACCTTTTAGTTATAGCCGCCGAAGCGTTGCCATCGATTGCGCGTGAGCCTGTTCCTGTGTCTGACAAAAGCGTAACGCCTGATCCAGGTGCGATTGTCACTGCGCCAGTTGCGGTTGCCAACAGTGCGATCTCTGTCCCAATTGGAAAAGCCACAGAGGAGTTAGGCGGGATTGTCGCTGTGCATGCCGAATCACAAGCGAGATCAAGCTTTTTGTTTGCATCTACTAGCGCCAAGGTAAAAGACGAGGTGTGCGATGACTCCAAAGAGCGCCCGAGGGTAATAACACGCCCTGAGCTTATGCCTCCCCACTGAACATCAAACTTGTCCGTCTCCGCCGGAGTTCCACTCATCACAGTGTCCCCTGTTGCGGTATGACCGAGTAGATTGACCATGTTGTTTGACCCTGCGGTATAGGCCAAATGTGTACTGCAAGTATTTGTCTGCCCGGTAACTAGGTTATAACTCCCAGTTAAAGAAAGACAAGTTCCGCTAGATGTCCAATCGTTTGCGGAAATCTGAGC
This sequence comes from Negativicutes bacterium, assembly GCA_009929605.1. Classification (GTDB taxonomy): domain Bacteria; phylum Bacillota; class Negativicutes; order Veillonellales; family Veillonellaceae; genus Veillonella; species Veillonella absiana. The sequence goes on along the minus strand of SAAC01000007.1, from coordinate 20,211 downwards.
CGTTAAATAACTCCCGGAAAGGTTATATGCTGTCCACCCGGTTGCGTTGTACCCCCAAGCCTTTGAGTTGAGATATCCATTGTCACCTGACCAAGATACTGCCGTACTGCTACTTGTAGAGCCAGACCCAACCCCAAGATTATGGTTAGAGATTGAGGCATTATCACCAGTGACATTTAAACACGGGCTCGCCCCGCCTGCGCAAAACCATTGGGTCAATTGATTAATTTGCACGTCATTCCCTGCAATAGTAAGTCTAGACCCATCAGTGATTATATTCCCAATATGTGCATAGCCCCCGATATAGATACCAAGAGCACTAGCATAGTCATGCCAAAACCCTATGTAGCCAATTTGCTCCGTGGCATAGAAACCATACCCATCATAAATGTGTCCAGAGACGACCTTTCCTACAATCAGGTCCATTGGTCCATGAAAAGTCCACCCGTTTCCGCCCCCGGTGTTCATTAACCAAAGATTATCAACTAGTGACTCTTCTTGGGAATTGACCCCTCCAGAAAGATAACCCACAGTCGTGCTAGGGTGCCGTGTGTAAAGGAGGTCCCCATGGCCTCCTTCAATATGCACGTTCTGGAAGATTGGGAAGGCTCCGTAATAACCGACCACTTTACGTGTTATGCCATCCGGCCAGTTGCCCACAATACGAATGTTTCGAAATCCCGCCCAACTAGGTACATCTGAGTCATTCCCAAAATAATGTGTTCCCTCGGCATCAAGAGAAGCGAAGTTCTCTGTAGCGATTGTTGGGTCCGCTGTGCAGGTGCTCGTAGCCGTGAGCTGGGCTTTAGAAAAAGCTTTTCCTTCAAAAATGGTATTCCGATAAAGTGTCAAACCACAGACACGGCAATTCCCACTGATTAGGATCCTCCCACCACCCGCAGCACTTAACGTGGCCGAAGCGTTTGACAAAGCCGTTGTATCATCCGTGGTCCCATCGCATACCGCGCCAAAGGAGACGGCCTCCTCGGCTGGCAACAAACCATAAGTCCCGGCTGTTGGTTTCTTGTAAAATACCCCGCTCTGTGTCGCTGTTGCGCCCGTTAGGGTATCAAGAGAAGTCCCCGAAAAAGCCCCCGTCCCCGTTGCCGTACTAGCAATTACATAAGGGCTAGCGGCAGTGCCACTACCAGTTACTGTAACATTTGTACCCGCCGCAACTTTACCATTAATAGTAGCTACCGTATCAGCTTCGCCATGTACTACAGGGATAGTCGCAGTAGCTGCAATAAGAGCAGAAGTAGATCGGATAGTACCAGAAACATCGAGTTTATAGGCCGGATTAGTAGTACCAATACCAACATTACCTGTAGCATGGTTAATGCGCATCTTTGCAGTATTACCAGTGCGAAGCTCGAAATCATGCCCTGACATAGCCCCTGCAAAAGCCAAACCTGATGTAGATGTACCCATTGCAAAGTCAATGTCTGCATTTGTGTCTCTACCAACGAAATAAGCGCCCTCTGTGGATTGAACAGTAACTGCTTTTGACTTTAGATTAGGCACAGTTGTTTCTTCTGGTGTAGTACCTGTCGCTGTAAATAGAGCTAGCCAATCTGAATTAGAAATGCCATTGACATTTAATGATGCTGTTACAGAAGATGTATTGTTAATCTTAACGGAACTTAAGTTTTGCAAATAACCACCTGTAATAGCAACACTGTTAGCATTTTGCGTCGCCATAGTGCCTAAAGAGGAAGATAAAGCATAACCAGCTGTAGCGTGATTACCCCAACCGTAAGCAGTGTTCCAGTTTGCCGCATTGTTTGTTGTGCCAAACCAAGATGATGCGGAATAGACAGGATCAACTTCAGCGGTCAAATAACCAGCTGTAGCATGATTACCCCAACCATATGCTGTGTTCCAGTTTGCCGCATTGTTTGTTGTGCCAACCCAAGAAGAGGCTGAGTAGATTGGGTCTGTCTCAGTAAAACTAGTTAAGTAACCTGCATCAGCATGGTCACCCCAACTGTACGCGTCATTCCAGTTAGACGCATTATTAGTTGTGCTGAACCAAGACGAAGCAGAATATACTGGGTCTGTCTCAGTAAAGCTAGTTAAGTAACCTGCATCCGCATGATTACCCCATCCATATGCTGTGTCCCAGTCTGCAGCATTATTTTCTGTGCCAAACCATGAAGAAGCAGAATAGATAGGATCATTTTCTTCACCTGTTGCAACAATGCTGACGCATTTCCACGAATGAGTAGTTTTGTCATAAACATTAGCATGCCCTCCGTCAGCTGCGCAAGTAGCTGAAGGCTCTGAATAAGCAAACGCGTTGCCACAAAGCGATAAAAGAAGAGCTAATGATGTTAAGCTTTTACTGACCATTCTACACCGTTCCATGTGAAAGTTGCCCCACCATAGTTAGACCCTATTACATAATTTGTTACGCCATCAATAGCGCCAACAACAGTAATAGGGTAAGTTCCAGCATTACCCCCAATATCCTTAATCCATACTTCTCTGTACTTTACAGGAGGAGGAAGAATAATAGAAATGCTCTTAAACGCCCTGACAAACACTGTGCGCTTATCCGCTGCCACAGTATAATTGTCTGTGATAGTAATTTCGGTTGCGGCAGTAAGAGTAGGATTAATAACAGGATCAGCAGTAACTTGCTTAGTGATACCGGGAGAAAACCTAATCTTGCCCTCTACAATCCGATCACTATCCAAAGTGGGATAATCGTTGTCAATAAGTAGTACATCATAGATACCTATTGTTTGAGGAATGTCTGTTTGGTTAGCGTTTAGCAACAAACCGAAAACACCATTAGCAGCATCATCTAGTATAATACCACCATTTTCTTCGGTAAGTTCAAAAAGATTAACAGTAGATTTAAAAGACTCTTTCATGATACACTTAATTGTCTGATTAACAATAGGTATAGGTGCACCATTATCGTCTACCTGTTGAAACTCTTGGTAGAACCGGGCTCCCTTTTGTATAACTATGTCTAGTCTTTCTGCGAGTTCAGTCATCTTATTCGCCTTTTATAGTAGTGTTTCCAGGAAACAGCATTGCTTTGTCTTCAACCTTGATACCCTTAAAACCTTTATCTTCTAGTTGCTTCTGAAGATTAGGTATAGTACGAATATCTTTTAAAGTAACGTTCTTCCCAACTAACGTAGAAATATCATCCAACGTGGCCATTTCTGAAACAGTTACAACCTGCTTTACAATTTTGCTATCTGGATTAGGGGCTTTAACCTTATCAACTAGGTATATACCTTTACCCATAGTGCCATTAGTAACAGCTAAACTTCCTGTTTTAGTTTGTTTGTACATATTTACAGTAGCCTTAGGAGCTTGTGGACCTTGCTTAGCCATTTGCACTTGCAAATCTTTAACTAGTGAACGCATCTCTGCTTGCTTTTCTACAGGCAATTGTTTCACAAACTCATCAACAGTTTTAACATTTAAAGGATTATCTAATACTTTTGCTAAATAATGCACCAAAGCAAGGTTGCGCGCTCCTCGCGTAGGTAAATAACGATAAAAAGCTTCCCAAGTTTGCCCAACAATTGCAAACATACCTTTTTGTACATAACTAGTAGAGATAGAATTGGCTGGCTTTCTAGCGTTAAACTGCGTAGCAATATCAGCTAGGTTTTTATCATTTTTATATATGTTAGCAAATTCTTGCACAACTTTTCTTATGTCTTTTGCTGTTTTAGTTTGTAGGTTAAGCCCGTTCAATTCTGCGGCTAAAGCAGGAAAGTTTATTGCTTGGGCTTCTGTATTTAAGCCATCGGTCCAACGGTTAAGCGCATTTTTAATCGCTGCGCCTTCAACTTTTACCTTTACAGTAGGAGAAAGTCTTTTTGTAACTTTGTTAAATATTTCGGTGTCTACATCGGCGGAGTTACCATACTTTGACAAAGATTTCTGTAAGTTTTCTTCAGTAGCGCCAGGGCGCATCAATTGCCGGTATAGTGCATTTTCTTCGAGCTGCTTCATTTTTGCATACTCGACTTTCGCTTTTTTGAAATTTCTCAACCAGTCTTTTCCTGTAGAAGGCATGTACTCTTTTACAGCTTTGCCAATCTGTCCGTCGATTTTATTTATAACCGTATTTAATGCCTCAAGATCAGGAGTAGCTAGTGTTTTACTATATTTGAAATCATTTACAGCAGAACGAAGTTCTAATAAGCCACTAAAAGAGCGATCCTTAGAGGCTTCTTCGATACGTGTAGCATAAGAGACGAAACGTTCTCTAACCACAGGATTAGAAAGCTTTTTCTCAATGTTCTTCATAACAGGAACAATAGCAGTCTTATCTAGATCGAATACAAAGTCAGTGCCGTCTATTTCTGCAGAACCTTGTTTCTTAATAACATCAAAGAATTGCTTAACATCTGACTTATACGCATCTAGGTCTGCGCGAACCAAGGCGCCAGTATTTTCATCTGTTATAGCAGATACCGCAGCATGCACGTCTTTTGCACGTTGGTCTATCGCCTGCTTCAGCATTGTAGTAACACGTGCATTTTGTGCCGCAGCAGTTTTAACTACGCCTTCGGCGCCTTGAGTGGTTTGAGAAATAGCGTAAATAGCTTTTTCTTCAAAAGTTTGGCCTAATGCATCTGTATCGTTAAACTTTTCCCATTCGTTAAGCAAATGCTTTGCTTCGTCATCAGAAATATCTAATGTCGCTTTAAGTGCTTTATAGGCGCCTTTAGGATTACCATGAGAAAAATATTTCCATGCTTTAGTAATGCCTCTATAACCTTTAGCGCCAATTTTAAAAGTTGTTGGTACTACAATACCCATAGTCAGGTCAAAAATACCGGCTTGCTTCATTTGTGTCATGTACAAGCTAGCGCTTAAGTCCTCGCTAAGTTTCTTCGCGTTAATAGTTAAGTCTAACGCACGACCTAGGGAACTTCCAACAGCAGAACCAATAAGAGCGCCACCAACAGTGCCGACGCCAGTACCCACTCCAGGCACAACGGAGCCTGCAATTGCCCCTGCTTTAGCACCAGCAAGGCCGCCAGCAATTGCTCCGCCAATTTCTCCTTTTGAGTTCCATATACTTTGTAAGAAACTACTCTCAACTTCTGAAATATCGCCATTTTCATCCCTCATCATTACATCGCCAGAGTCGTCATCGATGAAAGCGTCAATACCTTCTGATTTTAACTTTTCAGCAATATGATAATTAAGCTTATTAACTTCGCGTCTTGCCTCTAATGCCATATCATCATCAAAAATGCCTACAACTTGTTTACCCAAGGTAGAATACTTGGAGTAAATATTAGTATACAACTCAGAGATTTCCATAGCTTTGTCTTCTTCAGACAACTCATCTGGCTTATAATCAAGCTGTTTGTACTTATCATCTAGCTTTGCGGCTTTCAAAGAATAATTAATTAGGTCTGGCTCATATCCTGAAGAAGACATAAAAGAACTAATTTCTTCTTCAGAATACCCTTCTGCCTTAGCCGCATTTACCTTAGCTTTGACACTTTCAACAACAGCTAGGTCTGCGTCATCTTCAGATAAGCCACGACCTCGTAAATAGTCTTTAACTTCAGAACCTGTATAACCATTAGCTAAAGCTTCCTGAATTTCAGACGAGTAAGACTGCGAGGAAATAGGCGCAACAGTAGGTTGTATTGGTTCTACAGGTGTTTCTGTTTGAACTGAGGGTCTGTTGGCATCAGAAGGACGAACGGTAATAGAAGGAATATTCGTAGAAGCATCTTCTACGATGGAATTGCTGTTATCTCCGAAAGAAGGAAGATTTATTTGTGGTAAACCTTCTTCATTACCTGTTCCATAAGCAATATCAACCATTACATTTCCTCATTTGTATTCTGGGGTAGTTTTAATGCTTTACTCTTTGGTCCTTTAACGCGTGTTTCAGGATCAGGAGGTGCAGCTTGCCCAGAAGCCAACATCATAGCTGTTTGATCCAAAATCTCACTAATATCAATGCTGTGCTTGGACTTCATTGACTTAATAGTTAAGCTAGCTGCTTTAAAGAACCCTGGAGGGTTAACTTGTGAAAGCATACTACCAATATTACCTTGTAGTACGGTTTCCAGCATAAGTTGATTTTTCTCGTCTTCGTCATTATAAGATACAGACTCGATATCGACGTCTACATCTGTAAAAGCAATTTCTGTTTCTTGTGTTGGCACAGGCGCGATGATAATATTACCATTTTCATCAACTGTAGGCTTACCTGTAGCCGGGTCAAGAACTTCTTCCCAAGCATATTCCATAATTGGTTTATTAAACTTGTCAACCTTACCTGTCCACAATTGCATAGGTTGGTTAATAGCAATCCAACGCTCGCCAACAGTTTCATCTGTGATACGCAATACTTGCGAAGCAGTGTAATACTGCTTAATAAGGTTTACGATATCCCAACCCATCATACGATAGAACTGTTCAAATCGAATAGTAATGTATCGCAAAGATAATGTTGTCGAATTTTGTTGCAACTTAACTTTACGGCCACTGTCAGAAGCAAAAGCCATACCAAGAAAACTATCGTTGATACCTAGCACTCGTTGTATACGATCGAAAGCTTTGTCAATAATGGTGTATTGATCGATAATCTCTTTAGTAAGATTTTCAATCTTAATCTTGTTAAGGTTTTTAACCATAACAATTGCATTTACACGATTAAATTGCTTGGTAAACTCTGCTACGTCTTCAACAGCGCCAGACTCTAAGAAAGCTTTCTGTGAGTTTGCCATCAACTGGATTTTCAACAAGGCCTGATTTACAGCTTTTTGGCTTTCCGTAACTTCGCGGAAAATACCATAATGCTCAGCAATATCACTAGTGTGAACTTTATGTATACGATAAGGATTTTTAACTTCTTTATAAGTTACTTCCTTCTCTGATAGCAGTTCATCACCAATCCAATACTTAGACCAGACTTTATCGTCATCATCAGTGATAATAGTATGAACAAGCAGATAGTTATTGTAACGTTTGAAATAGCCTTCAAACATTGTGCTAAAGTTGTTTTCAAAATCAGCTTCATCAATATTCAAGTGGTTTTCGTAAGCAGCTAGACGGTCAATAGCTTCTTTCTTTTTTGGGAATAGTTTGCGCAAAGCTTCTTCGCTAACCCATTTCCAACGATGAGTAAAACGAGCATCTGAATAATCTTCTAATACCGATAAAGGATCAAGAACTAGTTCGTCCCAAGGAACATGAGATATAGTTACTTGACGAATTATTCTACCAAATTGATCCTTAGCTTTTGTGTCCTCTACGTCGATATAGGCGCACATTACGCCAGCCAAAAGACCGTCTAACTTTATCTTGTCCCCTTCAGTTTCCATGTGGTTCTTACGCATAACATAAGAAGAAGTATCATTTAGTAAAGAAGAAGTAAGAATATCTTTATAGCTATTTGGAGATACTTTAAACGTATTAACTACAGTTGAGTAATAGCCAAGTAACAATCGGCCAAACAGTTTAATGATATTAAAAGTTTCAGCTGGTTGTCCACGTTCAGCTAGTTCGGCTAACTGGGACATTGTATACTGACGATTATGGAACATGTTCACAACTTCGTTAGCCTCTTGTCGGCTATCAAAGTATGCATCATACCCAATCTTGAAAGTATCTTTTAAATCTTCTAAAGTTGTTTTCATTGATTAGCACCTTTAGGCGTACCGAAAATTTCGTCAATTGGTTTCCTAGCAGCTTTCTTTTGCTCCTCTGGATCATACTTACCACTGAAATAGTCAATGCGTTGTTGCAGAGCATCTCTAATACCTTGCAGCTTTTGCTCGTCAGCCCCAACCAAGACACGCATGGTATAAGGATTACCCATATTTGAGATAGATGCAAGCTTTTCCTGTACTTGGCTAAGTGCAACTTTAAATTGATCTAATACAGGACCAAGCTTTTGCGTGTTATCGCCAAACGCTTCGTTGAACGCGGCAATTTCACCATCAGTAAGTGTAGAACCGTACAAAGCATTCCGCAAAGTATTTCTAAATGACGCCATCGCAGCTTTTTTATCAATGTTAGGCGCATTATCAGAAATATATTTTGACAAACCCGACAACCGGCTATCCAAAAGGCCTGTTTGCTGTGGAGTAAGTTTAGAAGCAGGACTAGCAAGATTAATAAGACCTCTAATATCAGTAATGCTCTTCTTATCTTCATTAGACAAAGTTGTGCCTTCTAATTCATTAATCTGAACAACGTTCTTCCAAGCTTTGTTAAAGTTCTTCTGGTCAGTGAAGTCTGTCTTAAAGAACTCTTCTTCACCTCCAAACTCGTTAAGCAGGTCTTGCGTTTTTTCTTGTGCTGCGTTAAGGTTCTTTTGCTTTTCTGTCAACTTTGTTTTTGGATTGGCCGCATCCATCATCTTAGCACGGGCAGTAATAGCCGCTGCTTGCGTAGCTAGTGTGTTGTCCATAACTGCTTGATCAACATTCGCGGATGTAGTGCCTTTCGCGGCATTTGCATTTTCACGTAAGAAATTTCGAATAGTGTTGATACGTTCATCAAGTGCATTAACACGACCGTTTGTCACCAAACCAAGTTCATCTGCTTGATTATAATGGCGTTCGCCTTTTCTATAGTTAGACATAATCTTAGAAACATAATTTTGTGTTTCTTGATAAGGAGGTATACCTCCATGATCGGCAACAGCAGTAGGCCCTGCATTATAAGAAGCCAAAGCTAAAGCTAGGTTTCCATTATGCGCTTCTAATTGTTTCGCAAGATACTTAGCTCCACCCATAATATTTTGCGCAGGGTCTGTCAGATCAGATACACCCATTTCTGTCGCAGTATCAGGCATTAACTGCATAAGACCAGTTGCGCCTTTTTCAGAGACAGCATTAGCTTTGCCTTTAGACTCTTGTGAAATCATTGCGGCAATAAGATTAGGAGGTACACCAGTTTCCTGCGATGCTGCTCTAATCTCTTTTTCATACTTATGGCCTTCTGCAGTATTAGGCGATACTCTAGGACTAGCTAACAAATCTCTAAAAACTTGGAAATTATCAATAAGAGGTTGCCCGCGGTTTTTGCCCAAACGACGCATAGCGCCAGTCTCCATAACTACGTTGTTAAGAAGACCTATCTTCCAGTCTTTGCCATCGTATACTTTGTAGACATTCTTTTTAAGCACGTCTTGCTTTTCAGGTGTGTCATAAAAAGAAGGTTTAAACCCGCTACGGTCTAACAATTGTGTGTCATTCTGCCAGTCAATGTTCGTTACATTTTGAACACCTTTTGCCATCCACGCCCTTTTAATAAGATCATTACCTTCCATAGCACGTTGCAAATAAGAAGCATCACCAGTTTCAGAGTAATCAAGAAAGGCTTGGTCAGTTTCTTGCGCCGCCAATTTGCCTTGCAAAGCTTTGTTCATCTGGATCATTTGCTGATTTTGCTGTGCCTGTACATCAGCATTAGAGCCAGGAATAACGTTTAAAGAGTTAGGGTCATAACCGGCTTGCGTCATAGCAAAATCCAGCTCTCGTTTTTTAAGCGCTAATGCTTCTCGCGAAGACTCCCTAGCGGTATTCGCATTCGTTACATTAGCATATGCAGAACTTATAGACATTTTAACTCCTATTTCGGTTTTCCTGCGCCATACGCTAAGGCAGTGCCCCACAAATCTTGCGTAGCATCTGTATTTATCTTGGTCAATGCAGTAGCATTATTAAGATAGCTAGTAGACATATGTGTAGCAGAGTTTACACCTGTAGTAAATGCATTAGAAACATTTGCGGCAGAATTACCAATATTCGCAAGCATTTGTGTGCCTTGGCCTAAGCCAATACCTAAGAATTGTAGTTTCTTTTCGTTTGCGAGATCATCTGCACTAGAACGAATTGTTGCGCGGGCAATAGCATTTTGTACTTCCACATTAGAAAGAGTCGACATTTCTTGCCCGCTTCTAGAAAGGCCCCGTTGGGCATACATTTCTTCGATATTCTTTTTAGCAAGCTGAAATTCTTTTTGCTGATTTTCTAGACCAAGAGAAACAAGTTTATCTCCATCCAAGTTATTGTAATAATCGCCAAGATTTTCTTGCAGAGTACCATAGATGTCTTTCCAATCTTGGTACTGGTCTTTTTGGAATTGTAATTCGTCTTCTGCAATTTTTATCTGTCTATCCGAAAGATTATATGCTCTATCTTGAGATGCTTTGGCGTCAGCACGAGCTTGATCCTCTGCATCATTATCTGTAATGCCTAAAGCATCAGTAATACCGCCGAAAAAGCCACCCATTATAATTCTCCAATGAAGTGCGTAAATTGAGACTTAGCCCCATATTTTTGCATTATCCTGGAGATGTTGCTATTCGTCGCGTCCGAAGACCAAGCAGAGTATCCCTTTTTTCTGATACAGTCAAGACTAAAGTCGATCATTTTTTTCAATCCTGAAGTATTTTTCATTGTAACATAAATTCCGGAAAAATGGAACTGTTTTTTTGAAAAATAATAGCCTGTCATAAAACCAACAAGCTTATCTTTTTCATATAAACCAAAGGCCATAAAATCTTGCTTATTGTTTATTTCACTGAATAAAGCATTAATAGCAGCATATTCAGAAGCCTCTGCATTAATTCGGCGTATCATTAAAACATATAAAGGAACAAGTTCCAGCATATCGTTATTTGTCATTAAGCGCAGTTTCATCACAGAGCCTTTGTTTTTTCCCTCAGTTCCTCTACCTGTTTCTCTAAAGCGGTAATCTTAACCATCAAAGAGAGTAAGAATTTGCGTAAAGGTTCAGAAGTATCTTTAACTTCTACTACCTTTGTTAAATTCTGCGGTATGTTAATATTATCTGCCATTGTTTCTTCCCACTACTTTGTATTCGATTTCTTTGATGGACCCAACCCCCTTAATATCAAACTGAATGTCAGACCCACGTTGAAGTTCTTGTGGCACTGTTATGTCGTACAGTTTATCTCCAAGCAACTTATTTGACAAAACTTGCTTGCCATCAATAAGTACATTAAAAGTAAATTCACCTTCTGCACGTACATAAATATTATTGTACATCTTAGTTACTGTAGCATCACCATCAGTCAAACGCGGAGATAGGTATTGTAGCTCAATAAGTTCTCCAGTGAACAAATCAACTAGTTGATCGTCAACACTACCATATAAAATATTGTCAAATACGCCCAAATTGTACACATTGGCTTTAACGTACTGTAACGTTTTAAATACTGGAGAGCCAGTTTTAAAATCTGCGATAAACACAGACCCATCAGTTTGTACAAGCATGTACTGTTCATCATAAGAAACAGCTTTAACTGGAGATAGTTTTATTAGACCTAATTTATCTTTAGATGCAACAACTACTGAGCCGCTAATCAATAAGCATAAGCCTTGCGCAGCTGCCCACATAAGTGAATTACGCACAAAAGCAATACTAAGATGGTCTAAGCAACCGTGCTCTGGGCTTAAAGGAGTCAATGCAAAATCCGCAGAAGACGTGCCAAGCAATAAATATGTTCTGGTAAGGGTAAAAATGATTATACCATCAGATATAGCGTATAGACCCGTTATTTTACCTGCAATAGGAATACTATTAGAAGAAGGCCAATAATCAGGTTTGCCAATACTGGAGTATACTAAAGTATCGCCGTAAGCAGCAAATAAAATGCCGTATGCTTCTATAAGATAGCGAATACCTAATAAAGGAGGGGTATTAAGGTAAGAGTCAAGAATATTTCCAGGCGCATCTAATGGATCAATACTATCACTATAAGTAGCTGTACCATTATCTATAGTGTCAATAAGCACAAATTCAGTTGTATCAGCGCCTAAGCGATAAATACGTATTTTATCAACAGAGCAATACCCAGAAGTCTGAAAACCACTAAGATCAACTCGTTTACCCTCGATAACAGCTAGTTCTGCTGATAACGGAGCTGGCGCGCTTTCTACACCAAGAACGCTATCATAAAAAGTATACGTGTATTGTAAAGTGCCATGAATATCTACGTCCGCCGATGTAACTGCCGCAAGCGTCAGGGCTGCCGTAGGCGCTTCGATACCAACCTTCTTCTCTATACCATTACAAATCTTTTTAGGATAGTTATCTTTTTCAGTCCAATAGAGTAAATCTCTGTATTCAAGATATTCTCTGTTGATTGTAGAACTATACCAAGAACCTTTAAATTTATGAAACCAACGGTCAATACGTTGGTTTAAACTTGTGTAGTCTTTAATTGATGTCAATGCGCCTTTGTCGCTATCAACATTTGTATAGCGAAGAGACTCATTCAACTCCAATAGCATGGGGTCTTTTCGTGTATTTAAGCCGCTAGAAAAATCATTTAGCTTCATACTTTTATCTCTCTAACGGAAAGTGATGCACCTTTACCTGTAGCACCCCAAGAGTTGTCATTCCATCGAATTTCACCTGCGTTTATTGTTGGGCCAGTTCGAATTGCAATTACAACAGGATCAGCAGAAGTTGTCGTAAACATATGCTCAATACTTACTTCAGAAGGATATAAAGGACCCCCGTTCGCAGAATTGCTGTACGCACCTTTTACGAAAGTGCCATTGATAAACAATAGAGCAGCAGGAGCTACGCCAACAGCAGAAGGGTGGGCAGAACCTCTAAACCTAATAGCTAGTTTATTACCACTAGTGCTAGGTGTAATAGTCGTTGTAAGAAGTTCTGCCCCCTCTGTATTAGCTGGGGCAGAGCCCGCACGTGGAATAAGGTTTGAGAAAGCCGTTGCACTTGTAGTCTCTACAAACTGTTCGTTTAGCGTAGCGCCTACAGGTAGAGTAGCTGCAGCTAGGTTTGTTAGGTTACTGCCATCAATAGCAGGCAATTTGGCGTCCGAATTTAGTTGAACAACATTAAGAGGACCTGTACCAACATCTTTAGTAGACGCACTACCTAGTGAAAGAGAAGCCAGGCTTTCAGTATCTGCCGCTTTCCAAGCAGCTTCCATTTCTGCATGCAATGTAACTTGCGAAGCAATATATGCAGTTAACTGAGCAAGAATAGCCGTTGTTACAGCTTCGTCAGCTGCTGTATAATCCGCTTCAATTTCCGCTTTAGCCGTATCAAAAGAAGCGGCAGCAAGATTTAGATTACCTGTTGTAGGATTGTATGAAAATAGCAGAACGTTATAGTAATACACTTCTGCCTCTGTTGCTGAAATGTCCTTAACCCAGATAACGTTAGGAATATTCAAATCGTCAAAGGAGTGAGGTGTTGCTACATATACAGGCAGATTATCCTCATCCACATAATGATTGTTTGTAAGAGTATCAAGCTTTTGTTGAAGAGTAAGCTCGTCATCATAAGGGAATAAAGCTGCATTGATCTTATTAACAACCATAGGCACGTTACCACGTACTTGTGTAACTGTACCTGTGCCAAGCAACAAGTCTTGCATACATACTAAATTGCGTTGGAAGTTCATTTTTTCAGTCATATTAAACCCCACTAGGATTATATCGAGTTGTGTACCCTTCTTGTGAGAAGTTCTGTGCCTTTTCTATTACATAAGAGGACAATTGACTTGTGTATAAATTCATTTCGTCTACAGCGATAGAACGGTTTTGCACGTCTGTATTGTCTCTGAAAGCTCCTGCAGCTATATAATGTGTGACTGGTTCTTGAATAAGAGAGCTTAGCTCTACTTCGTCAAGAATAGAAGTAATTTCAGGCGGACGTTTAATATAGTAAAGCTTCACATAGTCAGATGCGTCGACTTCACCAAGGTCTCCAAAATCACTCGCAACTTCTAGCTGGAATTCGCTGTACGTGATCCCTGTTATAATGCCAAAAGGGCTACCAAAGTTAACAAGTGTGTTATTTGAGTTCTGCAAAATAGGATAGAGCTTAATACGCGCTTCTTTTTGCTTATCAATTACATAAGCCTTTAACTCTGATCCTTCGGCTGTTTGCCAATAAGGGTCTTTGCGGTCCATTTCAGCATGTGAAAAGGCTTTGAGAGGCAAACCTTGGTATTCAATTCGCAAGATTTTAATCGCAAAGTCAGAAAAATCGTATTCTACTTGTAAGTTATTAAGTTTGACAAATGCAGTCTCTACAAAAAGAATGGTGTCTTTCGCTATATTGTTTAACCCCTCATTAAGAAGGACAATAAGACGTTCATCAGACCAGCGATTTATTTCTGTGTCAGAAAGAATAAAGCGAACTTTTTTAATAAGGTCTTTAACTATCATTTAGAAAGCCTTTAAATTATAAGCAGGGTTTTACCCCTGCTTATAATCCCATCAATGAGTTAGCCGTCACCAAGCTGCGTCAACATGCCATTGCCGAGTTTGTACTCGATGTATTCTACAATAAAGTGGAATACACCAGCTGTCGGAACAGCACTAAACTTAGCTGTAACTGTTCTACCTGTACCTGTAAGGATACGAGGAGCAACAGTAGCCGTACCCGTCACTACACTATCTGCGGCAGTACCTGCTACAACTAATGTATTCTGCTTATACCCTGTATCGTCAATGTCAACGTCGTTCATAAGTTCGTAGCCACCGTCGAAACCAAAATCAACAGTAAGATTGGCTTGACCAGCTGTCTCAACTACTACCCCTGCATTGACAATCAATGCATCAGGGGGTAGATTAAACAGCTCGTGAAGTGCAGTTGACGCGATGTCAGCTGCTTTGATTTCTGCGGCAGAAACTGAGACAGACTTCTTCTCACTATTTTTCCGCAGACGAGTAATATCAACCATTTTACACCTCTTTGTAATACAGAGTTTTACCTCTGTGTTGAAACAAATACTAAGTTAGTTAGCCTTCGTCAGCCGCCTCCGCCCGCTACTACGTCAGCCGCCTTTGTGGTCAAATCAACCGCAATACAGCCATAGTCAATGCCTGCAACCTTCGCGGCCTTATAGTCTTCAGTTTCAGCCAAGAGCTTGGTCTTCTGCACATTCATCCAAGTTTCAAGAGCACTTTCTGACTTGATCGCAAAGTCAGTGCTTTCTTGCAACTTGTAATCAGGCATTTTACCAAAGCCAAGCTGGACAGCATTTGCACCAAGCAGAAGGCCGCGTGACGTAAGAGCCAAAGTAGGATCAAAGCTGGATTGCCCAAGCCATGCGCCTGCAGAGTCTTTACGACGGAGACCGGCGATTTCAACTTCAGTGTGATTGATGTCAAACGTAGCAGCGTTTGTATCCGTAGCGCCGAAGAATGCGTCAGCTTCAACTAGCAACAAGTTGCCAATTTTACCGAACACACCGCGGATTGCACGGTTGTCGTTACCACGTACGTCTGCATTATAAACAAGCGATTGATAAGAACTGCTTGCTTTAAG
Organism: Negativicutes bacterium; assembly: GCA_009929605.1. Taxonomy (GTDB): domain Bacteria; phylum Bacillota; class Negativicutes; order Veillonellales; family Veillonellaceae; genus Veillonella; species Veillonella absiana. Next base: position 4,911 of record SAAC01000007.1, on the reverse strand, counting down.
CACAGCCGCCATAAATGGGTCGAGAATAAACAGCCAAACAGGTCGGCCATCCTGCAGAACAAACGGTTGAAGCGGACGACGCGTAGCACCCGTGTCGAAGCCTGTGCCCGTTTTCAAAACAGTTTCAAGTTCCAAGAGCTCAGCCATACCTAACGTGCTGCCAAGACTAACAATATGCGTAGGAGCAGAGTCCTTAATACCTTGCAAGGTATCAAAGATTGCCTGATCCTTAAAACGCACAAACAAATCCCCAAGTTTGGCACGGCTATCGGAATGCTGTGTCAAGCTCAAGTCGCCAATGTCAACGCCGTCAAAAGCGTCGCCATTGTCCGCAACAAGACGATAGCGATCAACTGTAAGCTTATTACTAAATTTCTTCTTGCCTTCGCCTTTACCATACGCAGTATCTTTGCCCTTGATAGCTTTACCAGAAAGGTTACCATCATAGTCAAAAACAACCGTATGACCTTCAGCAGCGTTTGTATTGTTCGCCTGAACAATGACTGAACCTGCATTCATACCTGTGTAAGGTGTCCAGAAGGACTTGGATGCAGATTGAATAAGACCTTCGCGCATCCATTTCTTACGCTTAAGATCACTTGAATAAGGAATAAACATGCCTTTTTCTCCTTAGTTAGAACTAGTTTTAGCAGACCACCCGCTAAAACACTTCTTTTTCGTAGGACTTAATAATGTCTACGCGTTCAGCATGCTTTTCAGGAGAAGTACTACCGCCTACCTTAGAGAGATTAGGTTGATTGAGTACTCCTTCTTGTTTAATGACTTTGCCTGTTTTGGTATAGTCATAAACTTCTTGAAGAAAAGTTTCAAACGAAATTTCGCCAGTCTCCAACCGTTTCGAAAAACGTGGAGGAATGTCGTTGGCAAGTATATCATCATTAAGTTCAAAGCCTTCATGTGACTTTAGAAACTCTTTGAGTACTTCCTCTCTTCGTTCCAACTCATCTTTATTAAGAATTTCAGTAGAGACTTGCCCCATTTCGTCATCAAGCTCTTTTTTATGTTTACTGAAAGCTTCTTGCTCCAGTTTGTTCATGCGCTTACGCCACTCTTCAGGATCAGAAAACTTAAGGTCTTCCAATTCTTCCCTTAGTTCAGGTGTAAGTTCAATCTTAACATTACCAATTGCTCGCTTCTTAAGTGCGGTATTCTCTGCTTCCAAAGCTTTAGCCTTTTGAGACGTTTTCGTGAACTCGCTTTGAGTGTCACGCCTACGTTTTTCTGCAATAACAGCCATTCGCATTTCCATGGAAAGACCTTCAGGTAAGATGTACTTGCCATCATCCCCTCTAGTAATTGCTGCTACTGCTTGTGAAACAGCGGTAGTAAACCGTTCTTCTTCTGACACCTCAACATCGTCATTAGTTTCTAGTTCTGTACCACTATTTTCATTAGTGGTATCAGCCTTTGCTGGAATACCCATTTCATTCTCCTTTGTTTAGACTTTAAATTCAAATTTAAAGTTATAAATAGTATAGCATGTTTTATATATTTTGTAAATAGCGAAATAATTTTTTATTTAAAGTTATTTTGTTAGTAATTTAAGGACTAAAAAATGTTATAATTAATTTTAATAAACTTAATAAATGCTATATGGAGCTACAAAATATGGCAAAAGAAGCAGATAGAGTTCAAAGCTTTTCAGTTAAGCCTGAAGACTTTGACACACTTGAAGAACTAAGAAAGCTACGTGAGCACTCCAAAAAGACCGGTCGTAGCTTCAGTTTCTTAGTAATTCAAGCAATAAAGAAATACAATAAGGAGTTGTTCTCAAATGGTTAGTGATTTTGAAAAAGCTTCAGCTATCTCTCGGCTTCAACTCGGAGATACTCCTTTAGCAATCAGTGCTGATTTAGGCCTTCCAACAAAACTTGTTGAGGAATGGCGAGAGAGTTTAAGTCCTACTGACCTAGTAAAGATAGAAGCTAACACAAATGCTTTAGCTAGGGTTATTACTCCTGATGCAATAAATACAGCATCAGAAGATAATATTACTATATTACGGGCTAAAATTGAGAAAACAGCTATCGAAATTGTAGACCAAGTCAGTCTTGCAACCTTCTGTCCAGACCCAATGAGGGCAAAATCTCTACAATTACTAGCTAATACTTGTTCTTCTTTGTACTCTACTCTTGTTAATGGAGGGGCTGCTCCCAATACCAATGATACCAATATCACACTTTTCCAACAATTAAGTAGAGACTAATGTTAAAAATAACCAAAGAACAATTCCGCCAAATATACAAAGACACATCAGTCCTAGCTTATGAGGAGATATTCTTCACAGAGCCTAAGGACGAGAATGAACTTAAGTATACGTACATGACAAGTAAGTTATGGCGATTAAACAACTTATACACAATTATCGACAAATATGGGGCTCTTATTAAGTTTAACATGAACCTTTCTCAGCACAAGGTTTATGCAGCAAGCTTAAAACACCCTCGTCTTATCATCCTTAAATCTCGTCAACAAGGTATTTCTACACTATGGCTTGTTTCGTTTTTTGATGATGCTTGTACAAAAAGCAATCTATCTATCGGTCTTATGGCGCAAGGCCAGGATGAAGCTTCTACACTTCTAACACGTACCAAAACACTTTGGGATAATCTTGCACCACAAGCTAAGCGCTTTTTTGGGATTAACATACAAACTGACAATACCAAAGAACTAGGACTTTCCAACAAATGCAGTATCTTTGTTAGAACTAGCTTTCGTTCCGCAACGTTGCAGAGACTACACGTCTCAGAAATGGGCAAGATCGCGAACAACTTTCCAGAAAAGGCCGCAGAAACCAAAACAGGTACCCTTCAAGCTATCGCACCTTCTAATCCTGCTATTATTGAAAGCACAGCTGAAGGTGATAATATGTTCAAAGATATGTGGGACGCCGCTATCTCAATTGTAGGCCCACTTGCATCAAAGGATTTCCTTGCGGTATTCCTTAGCTGGATCGATGACCCCGACTGTGTGGAACCTTTATATCAGCATGCTTCAACTAAGCAAGAAGAATATTTTGCAGAACTTGAGGAAGAGCTGGGCATAACCCTGACACAAGAGCAAAAGAACTTCTGGATTGTCCAGTATCGTGAACTAGGTGATCGTATTTACCAAGAGTATCCCAGCACGTATATTGAAGCCTTCATGGCTACCAAAGATGGTGCATACTATGCTAAGACGTATCTTAACTCTGTCAAAGGCTGCAAACGCGAAGTATCAGACCTCTATGACAAGAACCTGCCTGTCCAAGTAGCTTTCGACTTAGGCATGAACGATACCAACGTAGCAACCATCTTCCAGAAATACAGAAAAGAAACTCGCATCTTCGATGAGGAATACGATAGCGGCCAACCTATCAAATACTACTGTGACCTTCTTAAGAAGAAGCCTTACTTCGATAACATCTCGCGTATCATCCTTCCTCATGACGCAGAAGTGCGAGAACAAACAAGCGGCAAAACGCGTAAAGAGGTCTTTGAAGAGGAACTTCCAGGCATTACAATCGACGTTCTTGAGCGCAGCTCTATATATGACGGCATCGAAGCAGTTCGTCAAATGCTAGTTAACATGTGGATTGACGCAGTTAAATGCCCATACCTTGTTTCCTGCTTCCTAAACTACAGCAAGGAATATGACGAGAAGCGCAATCGCTGGCGTGAAAAGCCAAAACACGACGAATACTCCAACGGTGCAGACAGTATCCGATACGTAGCCATCGGCGCCGAAGAGTCAACACTATCCAAACCAATGCCACGCAGAAGAGGAGCAGGCCATGACGTGTAAACTAGTTGAGTTAAACTTGCAAGAACCAGCTAGTTCTGAAAGCCTAATTCAGCTAGTGGTTGATAGCCTCGGCGTTGCTCGTGAGATAGAAATGGATAACGTTGTTGTCGTAATGGTTAGTGCGGATAATGCTAATGTGTTATCTCGTGGCTGTTATGTCGACAACAAGAAAGCCCTTCTTACACTTATTAACAGTTTAGAAGATATGCGGGACAAGTTTCTTACAATCTACAAGTATATGTGATTATGCGAGAAGTACGGGACTACTCCATGTAGTATATTCTAGTACAGTATTTAATAAATTTAATACAATACCCACAAGTGATATATCCAAAGCCCGTGATGCATGCAAAATGCGCCGCCCCGGTGCGACACCCTACCCCCTCGCAAAATAGTACTAATATGCAGTACCGTTTTAGTGCTGTTGCAGTACTGTGTTTTAATGTAACAACACACTAGCACACTAATACATAAGCTAATAGTCTTTAGCAAATGCCTTTAGCCTTTTGTTAGCTATGTTGTAGTAGCAATACAGTACTGTGGTAGTGCTGTTTATTTTACTGAAAAGAAAAGACTAACATTTGACTAAGCTAAGTGTGGTGGCAATGCTTAATAGTGGACCAATTTGGTATGATATTGTATTAGTAATATATTATAAATTAATATAATTAAAAAAAGGAATTAATTAAAAAAGTTATAAATGAACAGTTGAAAAAAACCCCCTTTTGATAGACTTACTGATATGTAACGGGTGTTTTACTGATACAGTAATAGCCATTGCCCATATAGTAGTGTGCAGTTTATCGTTATTTTCGACCGTTATCCATGGTGAAAAAAATGTAATTGTTAATTTATAATAATTTATAATATTACTTTTGGCCATTAGTCTTATAATATTATATAATAGCCACTCTTGGGTGTTATAATATAAATCATTATATCAACCAATTTCGTTAATTATAATATTATATAATGCCAAACGTATAAGCTAATCTTAAACTCCCGCCATATATCACATTCAAAAAGAAAAGTAAAGCACATTTTTCTCATTTTTCCAAACAAATTACAAGCCCAAAAGTATATCACATTCAAAAAGAAAAGTAAAGC
>SAAC01000155.1 GCA_009929605.1 Negativicutes bacterium | reverse complement strand
ACGGGACTTTCACGAGGTGATACCATTGAAACACTTGTGTATGAACGAGGAAAAGAACCTGTGTTTATTAGTTCTAATCGTATCGGTGGTGAAAGGTCCGGAACTGGCGATGTGTTTGCAGCGATTGTAGCAGCCAGTTTGGTACAAGGGGAAGCCTTAGAACCAGCTGTAAGAAAAGCAATTGAATTTATCCGTAAAACTTTATATCATACAGTTAAGCTAGATTTACCCCATAATTATGGGCTAGCCTTTGAAGAGTTTCTAACAGAGTTAAAATAGAAAAGAGATGGTATTCTTTGATTATTTATATGGCAGATCATGGTAAGTACATGAATCCTGAAACAAGTTTAGCCCAAGACTCTGTAAGTCCTAGGGGCCTATATATTAATATAACAAATCGTTGCCCTTGTGCGTGTACGTTTTGCTTGCGAAGCATGAAACATTTGAGTCAAGAAAATAATCTTTGGTTACAAGATGAGCCGACCGTAGAAGAGGTAAAAAAACTGTTGGATGGTGCACCTTGGGATGTTATTAATGAAGTTGTATTTTGTGGGTTTGGAGAACCTACAGAACGACTTAGTGATGTCATTACATTGCTGAAATATGTAAAGAAAACACATCCGATGTTAAAAACCCGTGTTAATACAAATGGATTATCTGACTTAGTCTATAACCGAGATACATCTGTAGATTTTGAAGGTGGATTTTTAGATACAATTTCTATCAGTCTCAATGATGTTGATGCAGAAAGCTATTTGGCGATAACACGCAGTAAATTTGGCATTGTTTCCTATGAGTCTATGTTAGACTTTGCCGTACATTGCAAAAAATACGTGCCTAATGTTGTTATGACCGTTGTAGACCATGTATTACCACCAGAAAAAATAGAACGATGCCGAGAAATATGCGAGGAACGAGGTTTAACCTTACGTGTTCGTCCTTATGAAGATAGTTAAGCATAAGAAAAAAGAGTAGCAACTCATTACGAGTCACTACTCTTTTTCTTACATGTATGGATAGTTTGATTTTTAGAAGTCTAGATTATTTAACAGAATTTAGAATTCATCCTTATGTTGCAAACTATAATAAAATGCGTATTGCTGCATGACCCCTGCCACATCACCATAACTAGGAAATGGATCGACGCCGTTGTACTTAGTGTTAATGATTTTTTCAATCCATGTATCCACAGGTGCTCGGCCGATGCGGTTATAGCCAAATAACATAATGCAATTGGCTACTTTGTCGCCCACGCCTTTGATGGATTTTAGCATGGTGAATAATGTATGGTCATCGAATTCATACCATTCATTAGTGACGATAGTATTGTATAATGCTTGTTCAACTGCATCCTTAACATAGGGTAATCGATAACCTAGCCCACATTCAGATAATATGTCATCGGTTGCGTCCTTTAATTGTTCAGGTGTAGGGAACAAATACACTATTTCGTGCTCTGTTGTTACAAGACTACCGAAATGTGTACAGAGGGCCTCTACCGATTTCTTGATGGCAGGGATGCTTTTTCGTTGTGAAAGTATAAACGTGATTACCATTTCCCATGGATCTTGGCGTAAGATACGGATACCTAATCCTTCACGAGTGGCCTTTTTCATGAACGTATCCTTGGTGGTTAAGCGTCTAATTTTCTTATAGCTCCGCGTTAAATCGAAATAGGGAAGCCATATGGTATTCCATAGTTCCTCTGTACAACTGATATCGTAGCTTTCATCAGATAACTGTTTGATATATAGAATGTGATTTCTAAAAATGAATCGTGTATATCCATTGACTGTGGGACAACGGAAGCATTGGCCACTGTTGCAGATTTTGAATAGATTAAAATCGTCTTTGATGGTGATGAGCATAATAATATCCTCGATAAAAATAAGGGTAAATATAGGGGAAATTAGTCTTACTATGATTATATACCAACTATAAAAATAAACACTTCTATTTTTTTCGATATG
>SAAC01000154.1 GCA_009929605.1 Negativicutes bacterium | reverse complement strand
AAATAGTACACCCGTTGGTCCTTGCCAGTGTCACCACCAAAGGTAAAACGTTTACCAATACGTTCAAATACGGCTTTGATATCATCTTTCAAATTACCACCGAAAATAGACGGCTCTGTAGACGCATCATAGGTATATTCGCCAGGCTCGGAACAAAGGTCAACCACCTTGCCTTGCTCAACGATAATCATGCATTGACCATCATTAACGGCAATGACGGAACCAGACGTGATAATATTATCCTCCGCACTCGTATTAGAACTGCGTTCCTCGCTAATGCGCTTTTGCCCCTTTGCTACGAGAATATCTTGATCTAAACTCTCGCAATAAAAATACTCTTTCCATTGATCCGCTAACACGCCACCAATCGCACCAGTACCAGCTTTGATTAAACCCATTTTGTTCTCCTATTTCCGCTTGTGAAAGCTAAAAATCCTTTTATATAAAACTATGTAATCATTATATTTAAAAATTTCATTCTTACCTTTGATTTTACAGTATTCAATAGGATTTTGAAAGAAAATAGTTTATTACACGATTTGTTGATGTTCTATCTAATCGTATTGACTCAAGTATTACAGATGCTATAATAATAGTAGGCAAACGGTAAAATTTGCACTATATGCACCCCCTCTTAGTATAGGCAACTAAGAGAGGGCATTTTACTATCTAAATAAAATATTCATTTACAAATAAAACCGCTGATGCAAAGTCAATAAACTCTGTACCAGCGGTTTTTTTAATTTCCTTATTCAGATTTCATAATATAAGTATTATTTATCATAATCTCGATCAAGATTCACATCTTTCAAAGGAATCAATTTAGTTTTATTTGTGAATTTGTAACCTAAATATACTGCAAAGAATACAGGTAAACCGATATAGGCTACGCTGACACCATACCAGTCAATAGTTTCACCCATGAAGGCTGTATAGTTTTGACCAACGATGATGATGATACACAATGCCAATGCCAACAATGGTCCGAATGGGAATAAGGACGCACGGTATGGAATTTCGTTCAAATCTTTATTTTGCGCTTTGAAAGCACGACGGAAACGATAGTGAGCAATAGCGATACCAACCCACGCAATAAATCCGCTCATACCACTAATATTTACAATCCAGTTATAAGCCGTACCTTCACCAATAAGGCTAGTCAAGAATGCAAATAAACCAAAGGCAGATGTTAAACAAAGAGATGCTACTGGAACACCACGGCTGTTTAGTCTACCAAATACAGCTGGTGCTTGACCTTCCTTAGCCAATGCATAGAGCATACGAGTGGAAGAGTACAATCCAGAGTTACCAGCAGATAATACAGCTGTCAAAATGATGGCATTAATAAAACTAGCCGCAAAAGCAAATCCAAAACGATCAAGTACCAACGTAAATGGACTGATAGCGATATTTTCAACGCTACTATTCAACAAGTTTGGATCTGTATAAGGAATCAAGAAACCGATAACAATAAAGGATCCAATATAGAATAATAGAATACGCCAGAAGATAGTTTTAATAGCTTTTGGTACATTTTTTTCTGGGTCTTCTGATTCACCAGCAGCAACACCAATGAGTTCTGTACCTTGGAAGGAGAACCCCGCTACCATAAAGATAGCCATGATGCTGGCCCAACCACCAACGAATGGGGCTTCGCCAACAGTCCAGTTTTCAAATCCTGGGGCTGTTCCGCCAAAACCAAAAATCAACATAAAGCCAGCAAATAAGAATACGAATACGGTGATAACCTTGATGCTAGAGAATATATATTCACTTTCACCAAAGACACGTGTGGACATATAATTCATGCCAAATAATAACACAAGGAAAATAGCACTCCACACGATAGCCGGAACGTCCGGGAACCAGTATTTCATAATGAGCGCACCCGCTACAATTTCCGCAGCTAGCGTAATAGCCCAGTTGAACCAGTAATTCCAACCAAGGGCAAAGCCAAAGGCAGGATCCACGTAACGTGTTGCATAGGTTCC
>SAAC01000153.1 GCA_009929605.1 Negativicutes bacterium | reverse complement strand
GCCAACCACAACGTGATGGCCGATTACGATAATATAAAGGTAAAAAACAAGGATTATATTATGAGTGCAAACGTAGGTCTGGGAATTAAGCTTGCGCCCTGGCTGAACTTTAAATCTACCTACGGCTACCGTGGTTCGTTCAATAAGAATAGCTACCACACACCTTCGTATACTCCTTCCATACAGGACAAGGTGCTGTATCCTGAAAATTCGGAAACAAACGTCTACTGGCAGGAACAGATTCAGGAGAACGTGCTAACGTTTAACAAGGAATTTGGTCGCCACGACGTAACAGTAATGCTAGGTAATTCTATAAATGCAACCAGATCCGACTGGCATACAGTGGCAGTTAACGGCTCTACGGGTGGTTTCCTTGATCCTGATTCTGAAACAATTGATGCAGGTATCGGTGGAAGTTTTTCAGGCGAAGGAAGTAATTACGAATACAATCGCGCCTCTTTCTTTGGCCGTGTAAACTATTCGTTCGACCATAAATACCTGCTTCAGGTAACGGCTCGCCGCGACGGATCATCCAAGTTCGGATCGGATCGCCGTTGGGGATTTTTCCCCTCGGTTGCCATTGGCTGGGCTATTTCTGAAGAAGGATTCTTCCCTAAGGATGGCTTGTTAAATTCATTGAAGTTCCGTGCCTCCTGGGGGCGTCTTGGTAACGAGAGTGCACTTGGCTATTATGACTTCCAGACACTTGTTACAACTGTGAACAAGAAATCTCAGGGTTATGTGCAAGGTGATTCCAAAACTCCCTGGCCGGGAAGTATATCGACCGGGATGGCTAACAACGATTTGCAATGGGAAACTACAGATTCAAAGAATATCGGTTTTGATTACGGATTGTTAAATAACCGTCTGACCGGTTCTGTAAACTATTATAACTCTACCACCAGCGATTTGCTGATTACCAAAGTGCTTGCGCCATCGGCGGGTTTGGATGATCCAACTTTGAATGTAGGTAAGATTCGTAACTCGGGTTTCGAAATTGATTTAAAATGGAATGAAACGAAGGGTGAAATCACTTATGGGATTGGGATGAACTTGTCAACGACCAAAAATCGTGTACTGGAACTGGCTAACCAAAACCAAGTGCTTTATGGTACTGGTCTAAAGTACGGTGATGCCCATTTCCCTACGCAGACAAGGGTTGGAGAGCCTATCGGTGCTTACTATTTGTATCAAATGGACGGCATCTTTCAAAGTGATGCAGAGGTGCAGAACCACTTTGCGACGGTTGATGGTCAGAAAGTGCTTATCCAGCCGGATGCTGCAGCCGGAGATATTCGTTTCAAGGACATGAATGGAGATGGTCAGCTTACCGAAGATGATATGGTTTATTCTGGTTCGGGTATTCCAACCCTGGAGGCCAATCTCCTTTTAAACCTTGGATGGAAGGGATTTGATTTTTCAGCTACCATCGGTAGTGCATGGGGTTCGGAAATTTACAATGGAACCAACTATTTTTATGAAGCCATGAGTGCAGGAAGCAACTTTTTGTCTTCCACGCTGAATGCATGGACAGAATCCAATCATAGCAATACAATGCCTCGTGCCATTCTAAGTGATCCGAATGGAAACACACGCGAAAGCACTCGTTATCTCGAAAAAGGCGATTTTGTAAAGATTCGCCAGATTCAGCTGGGTTATACGCTCCCTAAAGCATTAACACAAAAGATGCAGCTGGAACGTTTGCGCGTGTATGCCAGTGTAAACAACCTATGTACATTTACCGGTTATTCTGGAATTGATCCCGAATTCTCCCGTAAAAGTGTATTAGACACCGGTGTTGATAATTACATCTTTCCTTTTACCCGGTCGTATCTGTTCGGTGTTCAACTATCATTCTAAGTACCTTTAAACGAATTGAATTATGAAAAAAATAATATCCTTATTCCTGTTATTCGCATCGGCAGTTTTTGTTTCATGCGATGATTTCCTTACTGTCGAATCGCCGGACAAGATTACGTCTGATAGTTTCTGGCGCAATGCCACAGATGC
>SAAC01000152.1 GCA_009929605.1 Negativicutes bacterium | reverse complement strand
AACGTTGAACCAACTATAAACGCCGTCTAAAAGGACTTTGTTATTGGCTGTTTGGATGACTTCATAAGATCTACCTTTGACCCATGATGGAATGGCTTCGCCTGTGCTATAGTTTGAAGCAGACGCTTTAACTTTAACCGTATTACCTACACTAAATGCAGCTGATGGCGCAGCTGGTGTAGACGGCGCAACTGTTTCAGTAGGTTTTTGACCTACGTTTGTCGTGTAACCATTGTCTGTGATACCTGTAAGGTCGATATTACCATCAAGTCCACCAGCTACATAAGTAGATGTGAATTGGAAGATTGCAACATCGTCCATTGATGGGAAGTAATTGTAGTTTGGTGTTGGCGTTACCAAATAGTTAGGATAAGCTGCAATCCATCCTGAGCCAGGGAACTCAGCAACAATCTGATCATAGTTAATGTGTTTTAGCGTGAAAGGTTTACCAGAGTAATACATTGGTGTATACCCTGCGTCTCTTATCCGCCGCATACCATACAACACTGTTTCAGTATTTGCTTGTTTTTCAGCTGCTGTGCTTGTATAACCACCATAACCATCTGGGATTGAAGCAAGTACACCACCCTCTACATCCAAGGCAACGATAGACCCCTTAGGAGTCTGAATTTTTGGCAGGAAGTAATCCATAGTTTGTTTTGCTATGCCAAAATCTCCCCAAGTATCAAACCAAACATAGGTATGCGCTCTTTTACCTTGAGCGATTGCCGATTGAACTTGGCTTGAATAGGTGTGCTGATTATACAATCCATTAGCGTTATATCCGCCAATCTGAATGAGTGCAAACTTGTCGTGGGCATAACCGAATTGTCCTTGGCCTCCTTGGTATACTGACCAGTCAACCCCTTGATCACCAACTGCGGCAAACGCCGGAGTCGTGAACCCCACGAATACGACCAGTAAACTAAGTACACTTGCAATTTTTGCTTTTAATTTGTTCATTGGAACAGCCTTTCTTAGCTAAAATGCAGACTTTCATCTGCATTCATAGCATTGGTTTAGTTCTAATTTGCCACATAAATTGTGATTATTTATTATCGTTCAAGTCTTTCAAATGTTGATCTGCCGCTTGAGCATTTTTAGTAAAACTGTTGTTTTTCCAAAATGCCATAAGTGAAGTAACAATAGTAAAGCCCGCTGCAATGAATTGAGTGATTGTAGCGTCCTCAATTGGGATAATTGAGTGACCTGACGCTGTAAAAAGTTGATTAATTAGTGCAAGTGCAAGCAATACAGTACGTGTAATGGTTCCAGCTGAAATGTCTTTCATGATAAGGTGTCCTTTCTTAGCCCTTACGTAGTGTTTCAAGATAATCATGGACAATGCCTGTAATGTAGCCATTGCCATTAAAATCTTTGCTATATCTATCGTAGCGTTCCAAAACTTCTTCTTCTGAAAACTTTTTGCGATAGATGCCATCTTCGATTTGAATACGAAGTATGTTTTTGTTGGTTTCTTTATGATATAACTCATTGTCTTGCTCTATCTTATCAAGACGCTCTAGCACCTCAGCAATTTGAGAATTTTGAGGTGTGTTGCTAGCCTTAATAGTTTTGTTTAGATGGCTTCGGAATACTTTAATACACCATATTCCGAGTCCTACTAAAATAGAGAGTGATGCTAAGTTATTTAGAATTGAAAGTGTGGCTTCGCCAACTTGGTCAAGGAGTTCTTTCATAAAATGATGGTTCTCGCAATCTAATCTTGATTTGTTTGTGCTGTGCCTCGTTTAGCTTTGGCGGCTTTACTTACGCTGCCTACCAACTCTTGAATATCGGCAAAAGCGGCTTCTTCGTTTGCGTAATAACCTTCAGTATCTGTGATGTGGATGTCCATTTTAAATGAACCATCGCTTGCCATTGCCACATTTACAGTGGCAACTTCTTTTGCATCATAAATGATGCTTGATGAAATTGGTGAAATCATTGGGTACCTCTAATCTAATGATGTGTTAGAATGCCCTCTCTAAGACGAGCTGAGCATGATTCGTTTCTAAAGC
>SAAC01000151.1 GCA_009929605.1 Negativicutes bacterium | reverse complement strand
GATTCAAATCCTTTATAAAGGAACTTATTATACCATCAAAACGTTAACCTTTTAATTCATAACCGAAAATGAAAAACACGTATTTGGCTTTTAAATTAGCCTTGGTCTCATTTCTTTTAATTACTCAGATAACTTTTGCCGCAGGTATTGATATGCAATCGCATGTGGCTTCGGATGCAGGTAAAGCAGCTTACACTACGTATGTTACCAAACAAACAGCGTATTATAAAACGGGCTATACTTATACCGAATTAATGTCTAAAACCGGATCTACTCTTTTTGGCGCGTTGAATCAGTTGATGGGTGAGACTAATAAAATTGCAGCGTCACGTTATGATTATGGCGCTTTGCGTTATGCTTATTCGTCAGTTGATAAAGACTTGAATAATTCGTCCAATTTTATTTCATATTATAATGGTGCCTCTATGAATGCTACGTGGGATTCTGGTAGTTCTTGGAATCGTGAGCATACTTGGCCACAATCAAAATTTGAAGGTTCTCAAACTACCCAAGGTACAACAATTCCGATTGGGTACGATATGCAATCGGTACGTCCCGCTAGTACATCGGTTAATTCCGATCGTGGTAATACGGCTTATGGCGAAGGAAGTAATTATTATGACCCTAATGAAATTTCTATTAGTAATATTAACTACACTACCATTTCTAACGGTACTTATCGTGGCGATTGTGCCCGTGTAATTCTCTATGATTATATTACGTATGGTAAAAATAGCACCTATTCAAATGCACTCTACAAACCGTTATGTAAAACAGATTTGTTAGTACAAATTGGTACTAATTCTAATTCTGTATTTGAATCATTAGCTATTCTTTTGAAATGGCACATGCAAGATCCTCCTTCATTAACAGAAATGACTCGTAACGATGGTGGTGAGGTATATCAAGGTAACCGTAATCCATTTATTGATTACCCAGAATTGGCTATCAACATGTTGAAAGATGCTACCAATGTAACCGATTATACCGTTACCACAAGTACTACAGCCTCAGTTGTCCCTAATTATCAATACACGACGCCTGGCGGTTTTGTAACTTATCTGACCTATTTCGATGGGACACATCCTGCTGCTGTTACCGTGACAGGTGGAACCTATAAATACGAAGCTACTTTAGGTCGTTTAACCATTTCGTCAGCTACAGGCGCAGTAACTATTGCTACCAACGACGACCCAATTGCCATTAATTATACAACCATTGACGACATTGCCTATTATGCTCAAAACGGAACGGTATATGTATCCAATCTTGCAGAGAATAGTATGGTCTCTATTTTTGATTGTGCTGGTCGATTGATTACAAAACAAACTAACTGTAGTTCAGAAGAACAATTTCAGTTATCAAAAGGTATTTACGTGCTACAAGTAACAGTCGGAAAATCAACGCGTAGTTTTAAAATTGCTTATTAATATCTAAATAATAAATGGTCATGAAAAAAATGATATTAGGACTCATTGTCCTTGTGGTGAGTGTTACATTGTTTGCCGCTCCTCCAGCAAGTTACTACACAAATGCCAATGGTAAAACAAGCGATGCCTTGCGTTTAGCGTTGCAAGATATTATTGATGGACATACGGTAGTTAGCTACGATAATTTAAACATGCTTTATATAGCTAGCGATTCACATCCTGATGGTAGTCTTTGGGATATGTATTCTACCTGTTCGTGGCAACATAATCAAAAAAAATGCGGTAATTACAACACGGTTTGCGATTGTTATAATAAAGAACACTCTATTCCACAAAGCTGGTTTAGTAGTAAATCGCCTATGGTGAGCGATGCGTTTCACGTTTATCCTACCGATGGTAAAGTAAATGGTCAACGTAGTAATTATCCATTTGGTGAATGTACGGGAGGAAAAACCTTAACAGCAGATGCACTTGGACGTTTAGGTACTAGTACATTCTCTGGTTTTTCTGGGACTGTATTTGAACCTGTAGATGACTATAAAGGCGATTTTGCACGTACCTATTTTTATATGGCTACGCGTTATGCTAATCAATGCG
>SAAC01000150.1 GCA_009929605.1 Negativicutes bacterium | reverse complement strand
ATGGGGCGGATAATTATATTAAAACAACTAACCCTAAGGAAAAACTTAAGGCAGTAACAGTAGCTGACTATACGTTCATCATCAATACTGATAAAACAGTTGAAATGAATACGGAAGCTAGAACTCCTAACGCATGGGCTAATCAGGGAGCATTAATAGTTGTTAAAAGTGGACAATATGGACGGAACTATACAATCAATTTAAATGGTAAGTCATTTACCTTTACAACCCCTGATGGTAGCGTAGCCAGTCATTCTACACAAATTGCAACTGACTATATAACAAACCAACTAAAGTTAAAACTTGAAGCAGGAGCAAACGGCTTTACTTTCGTATCAAGAAGCAATTGGATTCAAATTATAGGAAATATTAATGATATTAGCACATCTGATGGTTTTAATAATGATGGTATTAAACTCTTTACGACAACTGCACAATCATTCAATGAGCTTCCAAGCACAGCTCCTGCGGGATACGTAGTGCTAATTAAAGGGGAGACGAACAATGCTGATGATTACTATGTAACCTATAGTTATGCAGACAAAATATGGAAAGAAACAACAGCACCTTATATTACGTATCACTTCCGATGGGAGACAATGCCATATGCACTTCAACGGGAGACAGATGGTACATTCACTATGGACATGGTCAACTGGAGTATGCGAGAATCAGGTGACGAGGATAGCAACCCAACACCATCTTTTGTAGGAAATAAGATTAATGATATTTTCTTCTTTAGGAATCGCTTAGGAATTATTAGCGGGGAATCTGTCAACTTGTCTAAAAATGGTGATTTTTTTAACTTTTGGGTAGACAGTGCTACTGGTCTAGTAGATACAGACCCAATTGATTTATCAGTCAGTCATAATCAAATATCTACACTATACAATGCAGTACCTTTTAATCAGGACTTATATTTATTCTCAGGGCAGACACAATTCATTCTAAGAGCTGAGGGTGTATTGAGTCCAAAGACAGCTATTATCGACCAAGTGACAGAGTTTAATGCAGACCGCAGAATCAAACCAATTGGTATTGGTAGGAATCTATATTTCACTGCACAGAGAACTGATTACACTACTGTACGGGAATACTATACAATTGCTAGTAGTACGGCTCAACAGGATAGTGCAGACGTCACTGGACACGTTCCAAACTACATTAAGAATACCACACATAGTCTAATAGCATGTAACAATGAGAATATGCTAATTGCACTCTCTACAGGGGAAAGGGACGCATTTTTTGTCTATAAATTCCTATTTAATAATGAGACAAAAGTACAAGCTAGTTGGAGTAAATGGAAAGTAGATGGAAATATTGTTGGAGCTGACTTCATAGGGAGTGAGCTTTATTTTGTATTAAGACGAGGAAATCAAACATTCCTTGAAATGATATCCATTAATTACAACACTAAGGACTACTCAGATGAGCCTTACAGAGTAATGCTAGACAGAAAACAACGAGTGACTCTTAATGGCACTCATGACGCACTTAAACAGACCATGAATTATGACCTAAAGTCTTACTATGGAGATGATACAAGTAATACCATTTACACTATTGTCTTACCGAATGGTGAGAAATACTCAGGACTAGGAACTGTAGTAATTCCAAATCAACCAAATCCAGTGAGTGACCTACAGTGTTTCATTGGAGTAGGCTATGAGTTTAAATTTAGATACACTACATTTTTCATTAAGAAAGCCAGTGAAAGTGGAACAGACACAATTCCGAATTATCGTTTACAGTTGAGGAACTTAAGAATCAACTATGCAGATACTGGAGAATTCCAAGTGAATGTACATGAGACTGGAAAACCAATCCATAGCTATAAAATGACAGCACGTTATACAGGCTATGGAAATAATATTGTCTCAACTCACCCTTTGGAAACTGGAGAATTCAAAGTACCAATCATGGGTAGAAACACAGACACGACTATTGAGGTAGTCAATGGAAGCCCACTACCAAGTGCTTTTAACAGTACTACATGGCAGGGCAACGTAACATACAGATACAAACA
>SAAC01000050.1 GCA_009929605.1 Negativicutes bacterium | reverse complement strand
GGTGCTATCGGTTCCTTAATCAGTGCCATCCTTCGTATCGCTGGTGTTGACTGGTTCCTTGGTGAATGGGTTGAAACTCCAGGTGCTACCTACTTAGGTATGGTAATGTACATTTTCCTTTGCGGTTACATGTATAAATTTTCTATGAAAGTAAAAGCAAAAAAAGTCGTTGCTAAAGCGTAATATAGAGCCTATTTTCTCCATATGTTGGCAGTCTTCATAATCTAATATATTTTAAAATACTGAGTATTCAAAAAGAGCCCACTAATATATCTATTAGTGGGCTCTTTCTATAAGGGAGTGGTTAGCATCCAAATGATGTGCATATGCTATTATTTTGTGAATGGTTTTACATCTTTCACCGCGTCAGCAAGGGAAATAGGCGCATCGTTATTATCGATATCAAGTAAGATATAACGATCATTACCCATGCCTAATTCTTTCATATAGGATAATTGACGAAGACCGTGACGACTAATCATGCGTTCTTTCAAATCGTGATTATCCGATTCTTTCATAGCGAATACTAGGTCAACAGATGCTTGATCGATAGCTAAGATGTCTGTGGAACCCAAGATGCCTACGTTTGGTGTTACCACTGGTTGAGCATTTACGCCTTCACAGTCACAAGAAACGGACATATTGCGCATTACGTTGATATAGGAAATGTTATCGCCGAAATGTTCAAGCGTAGCCTTAGTGGATTCGCTGATGCGTTCCATCAATTCTTCTTCAGCAATATCCCATTGGCTATTGCTGCTATGAATCATTTTTTTACCAATGCGACCATCTGCATTACCGATACCAATATTTTTATTGGAACCGCCGAAACCGCCCATCATGTGACCTTTGAAATGAGTCAATGCCAAGAAGGAATCGTAATTGGATAACGTTTTACCCATGGACATTTCCGTGAACCATTTGCCACCTGTTAATGGGAACATAGCAGTGCCATCTTCGTCCATGATATCTACGGGTGAAAATGTCCAGCCGTTAACTTCCAATGTTTTACGGTGATCTTCTGTTGTATAGCGGTCGCCTTCATAGTATGTATTCGTTTCCACAATTGTGGCATTAGATAGTTTTTGGTCGAATAATTCCTTAACCCATGGTGCCGGGATGATGTTAGGACCATGTTGTTCGCCAGTGTGTAATTTAACTGCGATTTTGCCAGTTAAATTAGTGCTGATTTTATCATAGATTTTAACAAGACCTGCAGGGGAGAGGTCACGTGTGAAATATACGACAGACTCTTTGCCAGTACGTTCGGATGGTGCAATATATTTGTCGCCATCTGTACCTGGAACTGGATTTGCTACATTACTAGCCACAGCTGCTGTATTTGTGAGTGGTTCGTTTGTTGTCTTAGTCAAGATGTTCGCCCCCATTAATCCTACCGCGCCAAGGCCGGCAGATTTTAAAAAATCTCTACGTTTCATCGGAGTTTCCTCCTTTTCTATATTATACAACTAAATCTAGTATAATTATAACTCTTTTTGGTGAAAGCAAATAATACTTTCTATACATGATTTATTATAGTTTAGAGGAATGGTAAGGCGGCATATTGCCTCATAAAATACCATCTTATCATTTATGCCTGATTTCTATAATCTTATTATATAACATAGGAATAATTATAGGATTTTTTTATAACGAATTAAAGCCTATAAGTATAGTTGGAGTTATTGATCTCAAAGGTATGCTCTGTTACAATTAGACCAGTTAATACGATGGTACATGCGTTGAGATACACAGTGTACATTAGTTGAGAAATCGACTTGAGAGATACATAGAGATATCATTACGGAGGGAATTTGATGAAGAATAGACGTATAGTATGGATATTAGGAGTGCTCACATTAGCACTTGGATTGTTAGTGGCAGGTTGCGGAACATCTGCAGATAATTCAAAAGTATTGAAAGTAGGTACTGATGCTACCTATGCACCATTTGGTTTTAAAGATCAACAAACTGGAGATCTAGCTGGCTTTGATATTGATATCATTAAAGCCATTGCAAAAGAAGAAGGCCTTAAGGTAGAGGTTCAAAATTTGAATTTTGATGCATTGTTACCAGCATTACAAACAAATACATTAGATGTTGCTATTTCAGATATGACAATCTCTGAAGAACGTGCTAAACAAGTGGATTTCTCTAATTCCTACTATATCGCTGGCAGTGGTCTCGTAGTAAATCTAGATAACACGGATATTAAAGCGTTCTCTGATTTGCCAGGTAAACGAATTGGTGTTTCCATCGGTTCTACTGGTTCTGAAATTGCAAGCAAAATTCCAAATGCTCAAATTCGTGAATTCAATAATATCGTAGATGCATTCCTTGAATTGCAGAATGGTGGTGTTGATGTAGTAATCAATGATACACCAGTAAACGAATACTATGTAAATACAAAGGGTAAAGGTATTGCTAAAGTAGTAGGTGAAGATTATGAAGCCGCGCCACTTGGTATTGCTGTGAAAAAAGGGAACACTGAATTATTGAAAAAAATCAACGATGGCCTTGGCAAAATTAAAGCTAATGGTGAGTATGCAAAAATCTATAAAAAATGGTTTGATAAAGAACCACCTACAGAAAAATAATGACATACATATAGTTCATAGGTAATATAAATTTCGTTTAGCGAATATACAATGAACGATACTATAAACAAGGTAAAAGGCCCGCTGTGAGGTGGGCCTCTTGTCAGTATTAATACAAGAATGATTCGAGGTACATTATATGGCAACAATAACATCCAAATTTACAGATGCAGTACTTAGTAAAAAACAACTTGTCCTAGATGGGGCGTTCGCTACTGAATTAGAGTCCTATGGTTGTAATTTAAATGATCCATTATGGTCTGCAAAGGTTTTATTTGAGCAACCAGATCTTGTAAAAAAGGTACATAATTCCTATTTGGCAGCTGGTGCAGATATTATTGAAAGCTCCGGCTATCAAGCAACAGTAGTAGGATTCCAAGACAAAGGGTTTTCTCATTGTGAGGCTATTGAGATTGTAAAATTATCCGTTCGCACTGCTATAGCGGCCCGTGATGAGTTTGTGGCAGCAAGTGGTCATAAGACTAACTCTGTGGAGTCTAATAATAGTGATTCTAATTGCACTGATCCCAATGGCACGGATTCCTATAGTGCTATTGATGTGCTAGATAACGGTCAATTAGCTACACCAATTGTAGCTGCTTCGGTGGGACCATATGGTGCTTTTTTAGCGGATGGGTCTGAATATCGTGGTGATTATAATGTAGGAGATAATGTTTTAGTAGACTTTCACAAAGGACGTATTGCCTTGTTTGCAGAGGAGCAACCAGATGTATTCGCTTGTGAAACCGTACCGTCATTACAGGAGGCTAGAGCATTAGCCGAGGTATTATCGGATGAATTAGTGTCTAGAAATATTCCAGCTTGGATTTCATTCTCTTGTGCTGATGAGGAACACACTTGTGGCGGAGATCTAATTGAGGATTGTGCAGAATTTTTAGATACAGTTGATGCAGTGCAGGCTATTGGTGTGAACTGTACGCAACCTAAATATGTAGAGTCATTAATTCGTCATATTAAAGCAAAAACAAACAAAGCCATTGTGGTGTATCCAAACACCGGGGAATTGTATGATGATGTGAATAAAACTTGGTTTGGTGAGGCGGATGCTTTTGATCAATATGCAAAAACATGGGCTGAAGCAGGGGCACAAATTATCGGAGGTTGTTGTCGTACGGGCCTTAAGAATATTGGACGTATTGCGGAGTGGACGCATAAATAAGTATTCCACATAATTTGAGATTCGACCGTGTGTGGAATAGCTACTGTATGAATATAGGGGACTTCGGGCAGTAGACTTTAATTATGACTAATAGGTCATAGGTGAAAATAGAGAGTAGTTGAGAAAAATGAGTTTTAGGACAGGTGTTCGAAAATGGCTTTACCATGAGGATAGTTGGGCCATGATTATCGCCTTGGGTTTTGCTGTGAGTACCACAGTTTTATATTTTTTAGGTGTAGATTTGCTAGTCTGGGTGAATGATATTAGTATTCGTAAATGGACGACGTTTAATGAATTACTAATCTTGCTAGAGTCACACGTAGGCTATTATTTCTTGCTCTTATTTGTCTTGCTTGGGGTGATGAGTGCGACCATGCCCATGAGCATGATTATGTCTGTTGGCCCTATTGCGGTTGTACAAGCCTTACTGGTGGGGATTATTGGATTTGCGCTAATGATGTTTATTGGTATCTATGTTTTTCGCATAGAAGGCCGCTTGGTGGCTACCTTAGCGACGGCTATGGCGGTGGGAAATGTGACGGGGATTGTGGCTGGTGCGGAGGCATCTAAGGCTAAATTACGTGCCATTCGTACCGGGTTTGCTCTGTGTATTATTGGATCTATTATCTTATTGTTTCTACAAACGGCTATGACTGAGTACTTCGGCATTCCCCATTCTATTGCGGGGGCTTGGGCAGGATCTTCTACAGTGGCTGCCGTGGCGGGCTTTACTACAGTGGCCGCTATTGGATCCGATTCAGCTATGCAATCCTACACATTGGTAAAAGTAATCGGCCGTGATATGTCCGTTGTGATTTGGACAGTTTTAGTTGGTATCATCGCAGTTCGTTATTGGGAACCTACGAGTCCTCAGTATCTTGGTAAAACTAATGCTTTGGATATTAGCAATACTAGTAAATTGGCCATTGTGAAAGCTCACGCTGAAGAGTCGTTGGACAATAATTTATCTTTAGCACGAAAAGTATGGGACCGATTCCCTAGATTTATTATTGGTTTGTAGGGGGCATCTATATTATGCTCTATTGTTATTTATATTTTGCCTAGTGAACAAGGGAAAGTATTTAACAACGAAGTTCTAGGCTTATTGAAAATAATTAGGAATTGGTTTTTTACCTTAACGTTTTTAGGAATTGGGTTTAATACTAAGATTGAAGATATTAAGGCCATTGGATGGAGGACGACAGCGGCGTTTATGTCGGTCCTAACGTTGGTAACCATCATTGGATATTTCTTGTCGGCCTATGTATTCGGGGAATTCTGGATGTCGCTATGAGGTTCGTGGCTAATTTAATAGAATACTAGAGGGACACAAAAAGCAGACATATCTAAAATTTCAACTCCAGCTCTTAGGCGCAATGTTAAAATTTCAGATATGACTGACGCCCGTTTATTGTATAAGTATTTTTGGGGTAGTATGCCGTGGGATGCGAGTTAGGTCTATCTAATAATTAGAGCATCAGGTTTTGTGTAGATAGACCTGCCTTCTATTCCCTAGGCAGGTGCCGAATGAAATACTTATACAATATTACAAGCATCCCTCCAGTAACTCCCCAACTGACAGGATACGTCGCCATTAACCACTCAAAAGTCGGATTCCATTCAAATATGGTGTATAACCATACGATTCGAACGCCACAAATACCGAGTAATGTGAGCATGGCTGGCATCATAGAGAAGCCGTAGCCACGCATGGCACCAGCATAAACGTCGATGATGGCTTGAATTGGTTCTAATAGAACGACAAACCACATTCGTTGTATTGTTAAATGAACAACGCTAGGATCATCGTTAAATACATAAATGATTTGATGGGCGAAAATCAGCACAAGGATGCTGGTCACCGTAGTAAATACGAGGTTCAATATGAGGGCCCACTTTGTTATCTCTAAACAACGTAACATATTACGAGCGCCATAGTTTTGGCTGATGAATGTCGTTCCAGCTTGCCCAAAAGCATTAATGAGGCAGTATACGCAGAGCTCAATACTAGTTGATATTGACGATGCTGCCATCGCATCAGGACCTAGGCGATTGATGACTTCTTGAATTAATAGATTAGAAATACAAAATACCATGCCTTGCAATGCAGCAGGCCAGCCGATGCGTATGATTTCTTTCATCAATGGTGGATGAATGTGCAATTTTCGAAATGACAAGTGCAGTACGTCAGGAGCTCTTTTAAGTTTGACTAATAGGACAAGGGCAGACACACTGATGGAAATAACAGTAGCAAGGGCCACTCCAAATACGCCGTCGGTGAAAGCTTGTACAAACCAAATATTGAGGGTAAAGTTTAAAATAACAGAAAGAGCCAACCCAATGAGCGGGGTTTGGGTATCGCCACGACTTCGGAACATTGCTGCTTCAAAATTATACAAACTAATAGCCGGCATGGACCATAAATAGGTTTGCAAGTATGCGTCGGATAATGAAGCGATATGTGGTGGAACTTTCAATATATCTAGGAATGGCTGTGTCACGAATTGGCCTAAAATAGTGAGGGCAAAACCAGAAATCACAGCCAATAGCCATGAGGCGTGAACTGCATCATTTGCCTCTTGATGGCGCTTAGCCCCAATACATTGGGCGATAACTACGTTTGAGCCGAGCGAAAGCCCAATAAATAGGCAGATAAACATGATAATGAGCGGAAAGTTAGTGCCCACTGCGGCCACCGCATCCTTGCCGAGATACTGGCCGAGGATCATGACGTCGGCGATATTAAAGAGTTGCTCTAGAAATGCTGTAAATGCCAATGGGAGAGAAAATAATATTAACTTGTCCCATAAGCTGCCGTGCAGCATATCTATGCGTTGGGTGAATATAGACATGAGAGCCTCGATGATTAAAAAATAGAATTTAATTGGTTAGGATTTATTATATAGTGAAGACTTTCATCTCACTATAATAAAATCCTTTGCAATTTCTATGATTAATAGTAACATAAATAGATACATTACAACTATAGCCAAGCTGCAAAAGACGATTGGCGAGCAAGGAGAAACAATGAAGACATTATATAAAGTCATGGTATTGGGGGGGTATTAACAATATCTACTATGGTGATGCCAGTTATGGCGGAGGATATTGCTACAAATCAATTTGTCATTCCGACTACAATGCCACCATTGGAACCTCGTATAGAAAATCCAACTTTCACAGTTACAGATGCACCGGATGCCGTTGTGTCTAGCGTGAAGAATGGTTGGGCCGGCATTGGATATCATTTTGTGATTCGCAAGGATGGTACTATCGAACGTGGTCGCCCATTGAGCGTTGTGGGAGCTCATGCACAAGGGGATAATTTGCATACTATCGGAATTTGTATGGCCGGGAACTTTGAAAAAGAATACGTGGGGCTGAGCAATATAATGCACTTGTAAAACTCGTAGCCGAGTTAGCTGACATTTATAACCTCGATGCGAGCACTGCCATCAGCGGTCATCGCAATCATAATGATACGATTTGTCCTGGTGAGCATTTGTATGAAGAGTTGCCCGATTTGCGCCTTGATGTGAAAGCTGAAATGACTCGCCATGAGTTTGAGCAGAAATTGGCTAATTTACATTTGGTGAGTGGTAAATAAATGTAATTGTATTGTTCTAGGAATATAGTGAATTCAAATGCTGTAATTTTGTTAGGACATACATAAGAGTATATAGAAACGAAGAAGCGCTGAATCTCGGTTGAAGGATTCAGCGCTTTCATTATATCCATTTTAATAGAGCAAGGTCGGTTATGCTTGGTACTGTTTAATATTATCTGCAATCATAACGGCTTTGAATTCAGTGGTTTCATAGCTTGCACCGCCGATTGGATAATATACGTCTTCTTTTAAAATCGCATCGAGAGCATCATAGTTTTGCGCTTGGGCAATGATGAGGCCTGTGTGATCTTCTAGTTTTGCACGTGTGGCCGCTTCGTTTTCTGGTTTACGGTCGCTATAGGATACGCCACTAGTGGCAATGAAACCGCCGAAGTTCATTTGTGTCAAAATACAAGTGGACTTCATTGGTGCGAGGTAATCTTCCAATGGGAATTTCATCATGCCGTCGTAAGCATAAGCGAAATCAGGGGCACCAGTTGTAAAGGATGCTACTAATTCATGTGTGTGTTCCTCCATAGTGAAAGTTAATTAAATTCCGAAACCACCGTCTACGGCAAAATCAGCTCCGGTTACATAAGACGCTTCATCAGATGCCACAAAGGCTACAAGAGAGGCGACTTCATCAACCGAGCCAAAGCGTCCTAATGGGACCATACGATTGATGCTTTCTTCATGGGCACGCTTTTCTTCTTCGGATAAAGACGTTTTTTCGTAAATAGGTGTCCAGATAGGACCAACAGAAATAGAGTTAACGCGGATTCCGTCTTTTGCGAGTTCTTTAGCCCATACTTTGGTAAGGGATACAACGGCTGCTTTGCTGGATGCATAAACAGACATATTAGCCGGTGGATTAGCAGCTACTGCAGAACCGATGTTAATGATGTTACCTTTGGACTGTTTGAGTAATGGTAATGCTTGGCGGGATAAATCGATGACACCGTATACATTGACGCGGAATGTACGATTCACTTCCTCCATAGTTTGTTGTTCTAACGGTGTTACAGGCGCCATACCCGCGTTGTTGATGACGATATCTAGTTGACCATATGTGCTTTCTACCGTTTTGATGACATTAGCTAAATCGTCGCTATTACCCACATCGGCTACGGAGTATTGGGGATATTATCGTGCATGGCTGCTGTTTCTTGCAATGGGCCTCCAGAGCGTCCTAGGATATGAACGCGAACGCCTTCGCTAGCCAAACGCAATGCTAACTCTTGGCCGATACCAGAACCGCCGACTGTGATGATAGCCACTTTATTTTGTAAACGAGTTTGTAATGTGGTTTGTGTAGATGGAGCTGTCATTGTTGTATTCCTCCGATATAAATCTATTTATGTTACATGAATATGCTGAATTTGTTTGCATATCGCGGTGTTTTGTTCACCTGATGAGTTCATTATAGGAGAGGAATAGAGAAATGTATAATGCTTAGTTTGTGAAAGTAGAAATACATTTGTTGAATAACTAATATTGTTCTTGTAAATACTCAATGAATGCTTTCACCAATGGAGAAAGCGGTACCTGTCCTTTCCATACGAGGATAGAGGTTAATTCTAGCGGCGGATCTAACGGTAGGAATTTCATATCTGGAATATCCATTTCAGATTGAATGCCAGGGGCACCCCACGAATCCTTGGTATGGAGCGGATGTAATTATATTTGCTGAGGTCCACCGGCTCGAGGAGCAGACCCATGTCGAGTGTGCCTTGATGGAGGCGGTCCTGAATATTGCCATTGGTGATTTCCCGCATATGGCGGTAGCGAATGAACAAATCCATCAAATGTATAGCGTTGAATTTGGCACGGCCTATAACAACTTGATTACAGATGGCAGTTTAGTATTGAATTCACTAGATGCAGCCATCGGATTTGGTTTATTGCGAGATCAATTGCCACAGACTCAATGGATTCATGTAGCACAGGATTTGCAAAATGCATTCTACCAACAAGGCCGAAGTCTATCTGATG
This sequence comes from Negativicutes bacterium, assembly GCA_009929605.1. Classification (GTDB taxonomy): domain Bacteria; phylum Bacillota; class Negativicutes; order Veillonellales; family Veillonellaceae; genus Veillonella; species Veillonella absiana. Next base: position 1,245 of record SAAC01000050.1, on the reverse strand, counting down.
TAACACTCTATGAAGAAGTGGCCACAAAATATGGTTTAGATGGTGGGCAAATCAAGACTGCCTTTATAGAGGCACAAAAAACGACTACCATGCATCCTGATTTTAAACGTGCCATGGAATTAGGCGCCCAATCGTTCCCAACCTTTGTACTGGAAAAGGATGGACAATACTATGATATGCGCAGTCAAGGTGATAGTGTAGAGGCGATGGAAAATTGCTTATCTAGAGTGACTGGTTAATCTAGTGAGACAACTATACTATATAGTATTTGTTTAGTGAAAGTAAATTAGTGATCTCTATAACAATGTATTTGTATTAGCAGTGTACTTGGACACATGATTGGAAATCATGTGTCCAAGTACATAACTATTTCTTTTTCAGCCGATGGTCAGGAATTTTAGACAAAAATTTTTGAGGAATTAATTGTAAAGTTCTTGACAATTAAAATGACTTTTCGTATACTAACTAAGTACCTATTAACAGGTCAACCTGGAGAGCTGTCCGAGTGGCTTAAGGAGCATGATTGGAAATCATGTGTGCGGTGAACTCCGTACCCAGGGTTCAAATCCCTGGCTCTCCGCCATATTTTTTAGAGAAATCTGAAATGTTTCATCATTTTTCTAACTGCACGTTTATTTAGTAAATATGCGGTTGGTAAGATTGAAGCGTTTCAGATTTTTTCTTTTATAAGCATGTAGGTTGCCCCCTAAATGCCCCCTAAAAATAATCATATAAATCACCAAACGGCACTCTTAAATAATCCGCTTATTATTAGGCAAAAAATTTAAAGGGTGCCGTTTAAATTTTTAGTTGTTAATAGGTTCTATTGAAATTTCTACCAAATTACGGACATCAGTTTCAATATCGGGATTGGTAGTTTTTATCTCCATAGCAAAATAATTTAGGGCTTCATTTGAGGAACCTTGGTTAATAATAGAGATTAATTCCGCTCCAAATTTTGATAGTAGATAGATAGGAAGATATAGTGTTGTCGAAGTATCAGTTGTAGATTTTATTGAAAGACATTTTTGATTGTTCTGACAAAGTATACTATAGTTGCATTCAACATCTAAGGTCAATGAAGAATCGGCTAGTGCTGAGATTATTCCATAGTCTGTGAGTTGTAGTATATCCGTATATTCAATGCGTAAATTTTCAAAATAACTTTTTGAGTGAGGAATGAAATGATGGTTAGCAGTATGAAGAACCTTGGTAGAAAATGTTTCTAATAATAGGGCCTCCTTT